>JBAXED010000013.1:0-51577 GCA_037140615.1 Prolixibacteraceae bacterium | reverse complement strand
CCTCCCAACCAAACTATTTCTCAGGAGTAACCGGATATGACAGAGGACATCAGATCCCATCTGCCGACAGGACTGTTTCAACAGCAGCAAACAGCCAGACTTTTTACTTTACGAACATGACCCCTCAATTGAGCGTTTTCAACGGACAAATGTGGGCAAGTCTGGAGGGTCAGGTACGAAATTGGATGGCAGCGAGCGATACTTTGTACGTTGTCACAGGAGCAGTCTTGAAAACCGTTAACGGCAATGAGACTGTCAACTATGCAACCGATTCTAAAGGAACAAAAATGGCTGTCCCAAATTACTACTACAAAGTTTTGCTTCGACTCAAAACTGGCAAATATGACGCCATAGGATTTTGGTTTGAGCACAAATCTTACGGATCCGGACAGGCAACTTCAAGTGTTTCCAAAACTGTCAGGCAGATTGAAGCACTGACTGGTCTGGACTTCTTTGCCATCCTTCCCAAAGCAACTCAGGATAATGCTGAATTGACAAGTACACCGACTGCCTGGGGACTTTGATTTTAAAGCTTCATATCTTCGCCTCTTCGTAAAATAGGTCTTGCATTTTCAAATTTATATTGATAGCTACTTTCCCTTTGGCATTGAGTTGCAGCAAAACTGATAGCAATACAAGTGTCGCGAATGGCTCCCCTGGAAAGATGACTGATCAAGTTGTAAATCAAAATGGTCCTACTGTAAAAGATAAGGATGGAACTAGTTACAATTGGTACGCTGTACAAACCGGAAAACTTTGTCCTGTGGGTTGGCATGTGGTACCAGGACTCGGGTACTGATCACATTGGCTGGCAAAAGCAATATGGTTTTTCCGTGCGTTGTTTGAAGGATTAAGCGAAACAGAAATCAGTTTCTAAACTTCTTAAGCAGAATTTACTTTACAAAAGCAAAAATCATTTTGCAATTCTTTCATGAAGCGGAATGGTAAAATAAAAAGTACTTCCAATTCCTTCTTCGCTTTCGACCCAGATCTTACCTCCATGCTTTTCAACAAACTCCTTACAAAGAATTAGTCCAAGACCGGTGCTTGCTTCTCCTTCCGTACCATTTCTGCGTATAGTTGATTCATTTAGAAATATATGCTCAAGAATGGTCTTGCTGATGCCAATTCCGTTATCCCTGATTGCCATTTCGACAAAATCATTGTCTGATTTTTTTGCTGAAATGGAGACAATACCTCCTTTATGAGTAAATTTAATGGCATTCCCAACCAGGTTACGAATGATGGTCTGAATCATATTGTGATCAGCTTTGACCTCCATGGTAACAGGTACGTCGTTGGTTAGTTCTATCTCCTTTTTGCAGGCCAACTCCTTCAAAACCTCTTCACTCTTGTCTACAATGTTGTGCAAACGAATTACTTCCGGCAAAAATGGCAACAATCCTTGTTGCATTCTTGTCCAGTGAAGCAGGTTGTCAAGCAGACTATAGAGATTGGCGGCAGAGTTTTTCATCATGACGGCGATATTCCTGATCTCATCCGCAGTTAAACTTGACAAATCATCTGCCAGAAGCTGAGTCAACCCCAGGAAGCCATTGAACGGACTTTTCAGATCATGCGCTATGATGGAGAAAAACCTATCCTTTTCGGCAAGAACTCTCACCAACTCCTCATTCTTAAAGGATAAATCGGCTTCCAATTGTTTGCGATTGGTAATGATGCGCGAATTGACGATAGTCCTGACGAACTCTCCGTCCTGGCCAAACTCTCGGTTCAGAATATCTTCAAGCCAAATATATTCTCCACTTTTGGCACGGATCCTGTATTCATATTTAGAGGTAGGCAATTTAAGATCCCTGCCTCGCTGTATTTCAACCGCAATTCGCTCTATATCGTCCGGATGGATTTTCGATAGTATCCCCTGCATATCAAGGTATAGCCAGTCCTCTTCTTTGTAACCCAACCTCCTCAAAAAGGCCGGTGAAATATAAACGACTTTACCCTCCCGGTCAATCATTGACACGCCGTCTGTAGAATTCTCAGCCAGCAACCGGTACAACTCCCGGCTTTTGGCCAAAGAATGTTCATCCTCTTTCCTCCGGGAAATGTCTTCAACAAAGCCTTCCAGATGTTCAAGTTCTCCATTCTCAGCTAGAATTCGCGAAATATGCAGCTGCCCGGTAAATGTTGAACCATCTTTGCGCCGGTAAAGGATTTCAAAAGCTTGAAGTTCAGGCGATTGTTCCAACAATTGAATAATTTCATTCCGTCTGGCGGGATCGGCAAAAAGCTCATTGGAGATATTTTTCACGCTGTTCTTCAACTCCTCAGGCGAATCATAACCAAACATGGAAGCAAAAGCTGAGTTTACCGAGATCACTCTCCCATCCGGAGTCGATTGAAAAATACCCAGACTTGCAGATTCGAACAGTCGTCGGTAACGCTCTTCACTCTCACGCATGGATTGCTCAGCCCTTTTCCGCTCCGATATATCGTGAATAGTTCCGGATATGACTTTTTTTACGGCATCATACTCCGCAATTGAATGAATATCAACAATCTCACCATCAGACAATCTTCGGATCTTGTACTCAACATTGTATTCTGCCTCTTGAAGTATCAGATCGCTCAGGGCTTTGTCCATCATCTGTCGGTATTGAGGCAATACTGCACCTTTTAGTTGAAAGGCAGAATGTTCAATTTGCCCAAGCCCATAAATAATCCTTGCACCTTCTGAACATTCCGTGCGTTGATCCTCCAAGAAAAACTGCCAATTGCCAAATTTTCCAATGACTTCTGCTTCCCGCAATAGCTCTTCCCGTTTCAATAGCTCTTTTTCTTTTCTATTCTGGAGAGCCAATCTCCTTTCATACGATTCTTTCAGCGAATCGTACTCCTTCCCCAGCTCATTTAATTCATCAATAAGCGATTGCATTGATTTATCAAGATCTTCCATATGAAAAATATCGTGTTTGGACTCTTTGTGTTAGATTAATCTAACTCTTTGCATAAGACTCATAATACTATATCAAGAAAGTTTGCTTTCTGACAATTTTGATAAATAATATTTTTGGGGTTCAGGGCAAATAATTGTTACAGAATTCTCTAAAGAGCAATGAGAACAATCGTGAATCATCAGATTTGCTTCCATTTGAAACTGGAAATAGTTAGTTATTTCAAAAATAATAAATATTTTGACTCTTAATTATCGAAAAAATAAATATTTAATACAAATCTTCATGAAATTCTTTCTATGATCAAATATAGGTTATATAAATGCTCCTATTCCAGATGAATAGATTTTTGAATCGATCCAAATTACGATTCAAAAGCAGACAAACAGTTGGCATTATGTATCTTTACATCAACAATGAAGAACAATATTCTCATACTGGTTTTTGCGATGCTCTCGTTTGTCCCTTTTAACCGGATAACATCTAATTTGCTTTCAATTCATTCCCAGACTACCACAGAATATGTTGTTGATGCAAAAGCTCAGATTGAAAATATTTGCGCAGAAGATGAATTGATGTATTTGAAAATAAATTCATTATGAAAAATCGATACCTGTTGAAATGGTCAATTGCTATCAAAATTATTCCATTGGCGCTTCTTGTGACATCACTGAAATTTATTGCGCACTCATTTGGATGGGAGGTAATGGAATTAAATGCACTTTTCACCAGCCTGGTGGCCGGGACCATTTTTTTGATAGGATTCCTGATTAGTGGGGTGCTATCCGATTACAAGGAAAGTGAAAAAATACCCAGTGAGCTGGCCGCCTCCATGAGAACTTTATTTGACGATACTTACACCATTTTCAAAACAAAAAATTCTCAAGCCGCAGAGCAATTTGCCGATTATCAAAAATCCTTTGTTCAATCGCTGATGTTATGGTTCCTCAAAAAAGAACGGACCAAAAACATGTTGGAGAAAATTAGCCGAATGAACGATTTCTTCGTGGAATTTGAAAAAGTAGGCGTTCAACCTGCCTTCATTGTAAAAATGAAAAACGAACAGGTAAATCTAAGGAAAATGGTATTGCGAATTGATACCATCAGGGCTACCGACTTCGTGGTAACGGCCTATGCCATTGTTGAAGCCATGGGATTTTTAACCGCTTTCGGACTGATAATCATTAAAATAGAGCCATTTTATGCATCCCTCTTCCTTACTTTATTGATTACTTTCCTGATTTCTTATATGTTCCTGCTAATCAAAGATCTCGATGATCCTTTTGATTATGCAAACAATGGGGAGGGCGGAACTGAAGTTTCGCTAAAACCGATTCATGATCTGGAAGAAGAATACGATCAACACCTTATTTTAAAACAAGAAGTCAAATAGTTTATGCATTCTGGTTGTCCCTTATCTTATCGAGCAACCTGTTTAATTCCTGAACCTCTGAATTGGAAAGATTATTTAACAAGGTATCTGCCTTTTTTTCGCAGTCAAACATGCTATTCAGCAAGGTCAATCCTTTGTCTGTAATCTCAAGGGATTTCTGACGTCTGTCGTCCGGATTCTCCTTCCTGGTAAGTAATCCCTTGTCGAAAAGGCGGTCGATCAGGCGGCTTACATCAGAATCCTTGTCGAGCATTCGCTCCTTGATAAACCCAACTGATATAGGCCCTACGGAACGAAAACCACGCAGGATTCTCAAAACATTGTATTGCGGCTCTGTTAAGCCATGATTTTTCAAGGACTGTAAAAATTCATAACTTAACTGCCTGGTGGTATAAGTCAGATTGATCATTCCCTTGTGGTAATCGTTGCGAAACCTGCCTTTCAATTCTTCTTCGAGCGTCATGATGTTGTTTTTAGGTAGCAATTCAACCTGTTCCATAAGCCTCCACTTGTAAGAAATAAGCCTTAATCTTCCAGATATCCAAATTTTCCCTTGTGATAATCGTCAAAAGCCTGAAGAATTTCATGACGTGTATTCATCACGAACGGTCCTTGAGCCGCAACGGGTTCATTGAGATTCTCTCCACTCATAATCAGTACCACAGCACCTTCATCAGTCTGCACCTCGAACTCTTCACCGTCGTTGTGAAAGAGTGCAAAATGGTTTGTGAACACCTCTTCAGTTTTATTGACAATAGCTTTCCCCTCCACAACAAGCAAAGCTGTATTGTAACTTGCCGGAAATGAGAAATCCGCCTTTCCATTCTTGTTCATTTTAACATTGAACAAATTGACCGGCGAGAAGGTCGAGGCAGCTCCAATGGTTTTTTTGTATTCACCAGCGATTACTTCAACAATTCCACCACCGGCCACCAACTCAAATTTATTGATTTGTTCGTTGGTGATACTTTGGTACTTTGGTTTTGACATTTTATACCTGGCTGGGAGATTGACCCATAGTTGCACCATGTGCATCTCACCGCCTTTTTTACTAAACTCTTTTTCGTGGTACTCTTTGTGCAAAACACCTGAAGCTGCTGTCATCCATTGAACATCACCTTCCCCAATAACGCCACTGTGACCGGCGCTATCGTGGTGTGCAACCTTCCCTTTGTAGGAAATTGTGACAGTCTCAAAACCCCGGTGCGGATGAACACCAACTCCCCTCTGAGAATCAGTTGGAGGGAAATAAAATTTGGCTCCGTAATCGAGCAAAATAAATGGATTCATCCGCTCCATATCAGCCCGATAACCCCCTGGAATAAAATTATGTACCCTAAAACCATCCCCAACAAAATGTGGTTCCGGTGGCGAAAGGACCAATTCAACGTTTTTGATTGACATGGCTATTTTAGCTTTAAAAGTTCCGGATTTCTAAGGAATCCCACTACCCAAACGAGAATTAAAACCACACTCGGCATAACAATACTTATCCCGCCGGTCATGTGCAGAATGATGGCACCTCCCATGTATGAACTTAGTAAGAGCGTTCCAAATTTGTTCGTTTTGGGAAAAAGGAACAACAAGGCTGAAGTGATTTCACCGATGGCAATAATTACCCGCCAGTCGCCCAGTTTCATCATGTCCATCTGCTCGGGGTGCAAAAAGAGTTTACCTGATGCACTGAAAAGGTACAACGCTGTCAACAATCCTGCGATTACCCAGGATGTAATATTAGCTGATTTTGAAATTTTAGTTTCCATATTACAATTTTTAAGTGTTTGGCTATTTATACGTGCAAACATTATATGTTGTAACATGTTTTTTGATGTTTTTTTTAAAAAAAGTTATATACACTTGAATAACTGAGAATTACAACGATATTATCAATGAGGATTTCGGCTCAAAAGGCAGATATGCTACTTTTTACCTCTCGGATCCACTATCTGGCCATCAATTCGTGTCAGGCAGGCATGGGTTGAACTCCATCCCATATCCAATAATTGGCTAGTGCCTTGCGATAGGCTTTATTGAACGTATTTTTAAATCCGACAAAAACAGTTAGATATTCCCCCGCCAATTTTCTAAATTGAATCAAAAAAAACAATATCAGATTCTGCAAAAATCACTAAATTACGCAAGATTAAAAACTTCCATGTTAACTGATTTCAAACTATAAATTTATAACATATCCATCATGAATTCATCCAGACGAGACTTTATCAAATCTGCATCGCTCATAGGTGCCGGTGCCGTTTTTATTCCAAATCTTATGAGTTGCTCTCCTTCCGGTCGCCTCAATATTGCCGTTATCGGCGTGGGTGGTCAGGGCAAAAGCAACTGGAGCAAAATGATCAACCAAAAAGATCCCAAATGGAACGAAAATATTGTCGCACTCTGCGATGTGGATGACAACAGAGCTGCCGAAGGATACAAAGCAATGCCAAAAGCCAGACAGTTCAAGGATTACCGGGTCATGTTCGACACCATGCACAAGGAGATCGATGCCGTCATGGTCTGTACCCCCGACCATTCCCATTTCCCTGCAGCCATGGCCGCCATGCAGCTAGGCAAGCATGTCATTGTTGAGAAGCCACTGGCGCATAACATCTGGCAACTTCGTACGCTTAAAAAAGCAGCTCATAAATACAATGTGGTAACCCAGATGGCCAATCAGGGTCATGCCACCAACGGCATCCGTCAGGTGAAAGAGTGGTATGAAGCCGGATTGCTTGGAAATGTAACCGAGGTTATCGCATGGTTCGACGGACCAGAGTTTGGTCCCGACAAATATTTCAGAAAACCCGATAGCTTTCCACCGGCCGAACAACCCATTCCTGCCGGATTTGACTGGGATTTGTGGCTGGGACCTGCAGCTTACCGCCCATACAATGGTGTTTATGCACCAAAAACATGGCGTAGCTGGTTCGATTTCGGCAATGGTGAAATGGGCGACTGGTGTTGCCATACCCTGGATGCTCCTTTCTGGTCACTCGATCTTGGCATGCCAAAAGTGGTAGAAGCTGAGTTCAAAACGCCTGTTCCTGACAATGGTTTCGTTTCTGACAAGGCCATCATTCGCTGGGATTTTCCTGCCCGCGGAAACATGAGTCCGGTGACGATGCGCTGGTACGAAGGCGGAATAAAACCAGAAATTCGTCCGGAATGGAAAGTAGATAAACTGGCCGGAAGCGGCATGATCATGGTGGGCGACAAACATTCCCTGGTAACCGGCGGACGACCAAACGACCCCAGATTGCTGATGCCGATGCCCGAATGGGAAGCCTTCAAACCAAATCTGCCCGCTCAGACGATCCCCAGAACATTCCAGGAAAATCCGCAACGCGAATGGGCCGATGCTATCAAAAATGGCAAAGTACCCGGATCAAATTTCGATTATGCCACACAGTTGGTTGAAATGGCACTCACAGGTGTGCTTGCGCAAAGATTCAATACCCGCATCGAATATGACGCCGCCAACATGAAAGTGACCAATCATCCAGAGCTGGATGTATTTATCAAAGAGCCTGCTCGTGCCGGATTCTCATTTGGAGAGAATCTTTAACTGAATAAACCACAACTTTATACCAGGCAGGGGGTCAGTAATCTGTCCTCCTGCCTTCATCTTACCCTAAAAAATTCCACAATGAAAATCTTTGTATCAATTCTGCTGCTTTCCATTTGTGTGCAAAATACATTGATTCAGGCACAGCCCCAGAACATCAAACAGGAAAAGCTTTCCAAATTTCAGCTGCAATCTTCCGAATTGATTCAATCTACCGGAGAGCAGATCTCAACAGCAGCCTATCGCTCAAATGTATACTGGCTCCCGGTAAAAGTTCCTTCTACGGTGCTGACCGGACTGGTCGCAAACCGTGTCTACCCTGATCCTTATTCCGGCATGAACAACATGCTGATTCCCGATGCTTCCGACGAATTCAACAAGACCTATAACCTGGAGCAATACAGCCACCTTCCGAATGTCGGAAATCCATGGAAGAAGCCTTACTGGTACCGAACCACATTCAAGGTGCCCGCTACCGACAAAGGGCGCCACTTCCAACTGATCTTCAAAGGGATCAATTACAGGGCTGCCGTCTGGATCAACGGTCAGCAACTTGCAGACTCTACCCAAATGGCTGGGATGTTCGCCGAATATAGCTTCGATGTGAGTAAGAATATTCTCGCAGGTGAAGAAAACGCGCTTGCGGTGAAAATTTATCCTTTGGATTTTCCGGGGTTACCGGCAAAAGAACAGTTAAAAGCCATGGACGATTTCTTTGAGAATGGCGGACCTACCGGTGATATTGGTAAAAATGTAACCATGGTTTGTTCTGTTGGCTGGGATTGGATGCCACCTGTGCGTGACAGGAACATAGGGATCTGGCAGCCTGTCATCCTCCGCACCTCTGGCGATGTGACAATCGTTCAGCCTCAGATAATTACCGAGCTGCCAAATCTTCCTGACACCTCGATCGCCAAGCTTTCTCTCAATCTAAATTTGTCCAACCATAGCTCGAACCCATCCAAAGGAACTTTATCCATCACGATCAATCCTGAAAATTTTACCGGTTCGCCTTTGCAGTTCTCTAAAGAGGTAACAATATCCGCCAATGGGCAATCCACGGTAGCTTTGAATTCCTCCAATACTGCCGGACTACTTGTCAAACAGCCACATTTGTGGTGGCCCAATGGGTATGGCCAAGCCAATTTATACCGGATTCGCCTTAAATATGAAACAAACGGCACCTGCACTGATGATACCTCGTTCGTATTTGGTATCCGGACAATTAGCACGAAAGCCGAAGAAGTTCCCGGAAAGCTATTAAGGAGAGAATTCTTCGTTAACGGTCAGAGGCTCCAGCTAACCGGAGGCGCATGGGTGCCTGATATGATGCTGAACAGAGATTCGGCACGTTACGATGCTGAACTGCACCTGTGCCGCAATTCCAACATCAACCTTGTGCGCATCTGGGGTGGAGGCGTCACTCCCAACGACACATTCTTCGATCTTGCCGATCGATATGGGTTGCTGGTGTGGTCCGACTTTTGGGTAACCGGCGATACACATGGCGAATTCAAGGGGTCAACCGACTGGCCATTGCAACCCGAAATATTTGAAAAGAACGTAGTAAACACCATCTACCGCATCCGCAACCATGCCAGCTTACTCCTTTGGACAGGTGGAAACGAAGGACACATCAGGAAAGATGTCTACGAAAAGATGCGCGAAAGCGTAATCAAACTGGATGGAACAAGGCCTTTCATCCCAAGTTCATCGGGTTATGCCAAGTTACCGGCCGGCTTTAGCGGTTCCTGGCCTGACAATAAAGCTTGCGGAGTATACAGTAGCGGACCCTATACCTGGCAGGATTCAAGAGAATATTACAGATTGGCAGACAATGCGAAAGACTGGGTTTTCAAGGATGAGACAGGATTGCCGTCCCAACCGACCTACAATTCGCTGATCAAAATCATCCCCAATCTGGTTTGGGATACCAAATTGCCTTTCCCTCTCAACAACTCATGGGGGTACCACGATGCTGCCACCGGAAATGGGAAATATGACCAGTATTACGAGTCCATGGTGAAAAGATACGGTGCGCCTAAGTCGATCGAAGAATTTTCCGACAAGATGCAACTGATGAATGCCACTGGTTACCAGGGAACCTTCGAAGCCGCCGGACATAAGCTGAACGATATCGGCGGAATCATGCTCTGGAAACTCAATGCTGCCTTTCCAAGTGTGGTCTGGCAGGTATATGACTGGTATCTCGAACCCAATGCCGGATACTATTTTATGCAGAACAGCTGCGAACCCGTCCATGTGCAGTTAAATCCGCTCGACCACGTAGTCTCAGTGATCAACAGAACTTACAAGGCCATTCCAAACCTATCGGTAGAAGCCGATGTCTATGGATTGGATTCGAAACCGCTGTTCCACCAGATTGCGAAAGTAAGCCTTGGGGTTTCAGATGTTAAAGAAAGTCTCTCCCTTTCAAATGTACTGGCGAGTTCCAAGGAAGTCAATTTTGTGGTTTTAAATCTGAAAGATACCGGAGGGAAGTTGATCTCTCACAACACCTACTGGCTGGCAGCAGATAATAACTACACTTCTTTGCAATCCATGCCCCACACCAAGGTGGCAACAACAGTACTGAAAGAAGAGCAAATCAGAAGTGAAACGGTCTGGACCGTAAAATTTACCAACAACAGCAAAAAATTGGCCTTCTTTATCAATCCACGTTTGATGGGTAATGATAAAGAGATCCTTCCGGCTTTCTGGTCTTCGAACTATTTTTCGCTGGCACCCGGCGAATCGATGATCGCAAAAGTTAGCGCATCAGCTGCTGCTTTGACAGGTAAGAAAATTGAATTGCTGGTAAAAGGGTGGAATGTTGAAAAAATTACTGTATCGTTAGTATCCCTGTAGGAAAAGACTATTTCTTTAATTTTCAGACATAAAAGAACGCAATCTCTAAAATTTCCCTGGTTGGGAATTAAAGAGATTGTGTTCTTTTATGCTTCCAACGTTTGTGCGACCAGAGCCAAAACTCTGGCTGTTCAAGAATTTGCTGCTCCAGAATGGCGTTGCATTGATCCGTAATTTCAAATTTCGGAAGGGTCTTTGCCACATCCGTGACCAAACGAAATTCTGTCTCGTAATATCCACGTCTGATTTTGCGTGAATAGAGAAAAAGAACCACAGCATCAAGCTTTTGCGCTATCTTTTCTGCTCCAAGTACGACCGGCGTATCCTGGTTTAGAAAAGTTATCCAATGTTGAATTTCATGTTTGCGTGGCGTCTGATCGAAAAGGAAAGCAGACATGGATTGAATTCCTTCCTGGTGGTCGTTGTACAATTGTTTGAAAGTATCCGCCCTTTCCAGAGGGATGGCACCAAACCGGTTTCGGAGTTTTTTGTAAAAAAGCTCGAAACCCGGGTTTTTAATTTTCTTGTAAACCGCATACAGCCGGTGATTTGTATAGAGCCCCAAATTGCAAAACCACTCCCAGTTGTTGTAATGGCCAAAAAAGGCAAGGACCTGCCTTCCCTCATCAAGATAGCCATTCAGCACTTCCGGATTCACATATTTAACACGCCTTTTTCCCTCTTCTTCCGAAATCCAGTCGAAATAGAGTGTTTCAAAGATGGTGTCACAGAAATGGCTGTAGAATTTTCTGGCTATAATCTCTCTTTCTCTTAAACTTTTATCAGGAAAAGAGTTGGCCAGATTGATGGCCACAACAGATCGCCGATAGCGAATAATGTAAAAAGCAACGAAGAAAAAAAGATCGGAAACCAGGTAATGAAACCACAGCGGCAGTCTTTGAATCAACCAGGTAAAAGTTCTAAGTAAATAGTATCCTGTCTTTTCCATAACTGGTGATTGGCTATTTTACGTTTTCCTTAGGTTGTCGCCCGTTTCTTCTTTGCAAATACAGATAAACCGGAATGCCTGCCAGGATAAGGGTCATGCCAATTGCAGCCTCTCTTGGCCTTGCCACAACGGTATTAATAAACAGTCCAATGCAGAAGAGAATAAAAATAATTGGCACAAACGGATAACCCCATACTTTATAAGGTCTGTGGGCATCAGGCATCTTGCGACGCAAAATAATAACACCCAATGAGGTTGCACCATAAAAAATGAAAACGGCAAAGATAATCATGTCAGTCAGCTGATCGAAAGTTCCCGACAACACCAGCACAGAGGCCCAGATTCCCTGCCATAGCAAGGAGTTGCCAGGAACATTGGCCTTGTTGAGCTTGGCAATTCCGGAAAAGAAAAGTTTCTCTCTTGCCATAGCATAATAAGGACGGGCACCGGTGAGAATGCTGGCATTTGTGCAACCAAGTGTCGTCACAAGAATCAGCAGGGAGATAAAAAGAACACCACCCGATCCCCAAAAACTGCGAACCGCCTCAACGGCTGCAATTTGATTGCCTGCATTGTAAACTTGCTCCAATTGCGGAATGGACAACAGGGAAAGGTAGGTGATATTGACAAGCAGATAGATGAAAATGATCACAAAAACCCCGATGACAATTCCTTTCGGGATATTTTTGGTGGGATCCTTTACCTCTCCCCCGATAAATCCAACGGAAACCCATCCCTGGTAAGCCCAGAAAGCCGCCAGCATTGCCGTGTAGAAAGAGGAAAGTGTAACTGTTCCATTGGTTAACTCCCGAATATCCATGAAATTGGAAGGCACGGATTTAACATGGCTCAATCCAAAGACAACGATGGCCAGAAGACCTGTCCCGACCAGGAAAAGGATGGCTTTGCTCGCTCCAGCACCGCTTTTTAGTCCGGAGATGTTGAGAAATGTCAAAAGCAGAATCAACAGAATGGCTGCCAGCTTGACGCCAAAGTCCTGAAAAGGATAGAACACACCACCAATCGAAAACTCTTGCAGGGAGGGTAAAATATGCGGAAGCGGAACGATGCTGTTGAGCGATTGTGCAAAAACATAGGCCAGAGAAGAGATGGTGGCCGTCTGGATCACTGCGAAAAGCGACCATCCGTACAAAAAAGCAAAAAATTTGTTGTAAATTTTTCTGAAATAGACAAAATCACCTCCGGTATCAGCCAAAAGTCCAGCAACTTCAGCATTACTTAAAGCACCAAAGAGTGTGATAATACCTCCAACAATCCAGGCCATCAGAATCCAAACCGACGAATGCAATTCTGCTGCCATCGGGGCAATCTTTTTGTATACTCCTGATCCAATGATGTTTGCAATAACGAAAATAACAACGTAGCCCAGTCCCAGTGTTCTAACTAAATTTCTCTGATGTCCCATGAATTAGTTTTAGCAGATAAAAGAAGATCCTAAATATAGTGATTTGAAGCAATTCAAATCTAACTAATTCCATTTCACTATTGAAATAATGTAACAAGTTCTTAATTCAAAATTGATTAATTATTAAAAACTATTGACGAACTTTGACATAAATATCCAAAAGGAATTACTTCTGAGTCATTTAAACTATCGCAAACAAAATCCTATGTTAATCTCAAGAATAAAAAAAAATCTAGCCGTTTTGGGAATTGCAATGATGACGTTCATTCCCAATCAGTCCAAATCCCAAACGCTGAAAGATCTCGAAGCCAACCGTGTTTCTCTGATGAATGGATGGAAGCTCTCCCCTGTCGGCAAAATGCTGCCTGTCGGAGATCTGCCTTTAAACATAGCAGTTTCCCCCAACGGAAAGCTACTTGCAGTTACCAACAACGGACAGAGTGACCAAAGCGTTCAGTTGATCGATGCCGAAAAAATGCAGATGCTGGATTCTGTGGTCACTGCCAAAAGTTGGCTGGGCCTCACCTTCTCAAAAGATGGCAAATATTTATATGCCTCCGGCGGAAACGACAACTGGATCATGCGGTACCAAATAATTAACAACAAAATCATTCCCCAGGATACTTTGGTCCTTGGGAAGCCATGGCCGGTAAAAATTTCAATTGCAGGTATCGCAGTGGACGACAAGCAGCAGTTGCTTTATACTGTTACAAAAGAGAACAATTCGCTCTATGTCTACGACTTAAAGGCGAAGAAAATCAAGAGCCAGATTCCTTTGGGCGGAGAAGGTTATGCCTGCTTGCTATCGGATGACAACAAAACGCTTTATGTTTCTTGCTGGGGCTGCGACAAAGTGATCTTGTTCGACACTGAAAAGCAGCAGGTAAAAGGCTCAATCCCGGTAGGAGACAATCCCAATGACCTCTGCATCACACGCAATGGAAAATACCTTTTCGTAAGCAATGCCAACGACAATTCGGTTTCAGTTATTTCGACTGAGAAAAACAGGGTGATAGAAATTCTTAATTCCGCGCTATATCCTAATTCACCTTCCGGCTCAACAACCAACAGTCTGGCCTTAAGTGAAGATGAGAAAACTATTTACATCGCCAATGCCGATAATAATTGTCTTGCAGTCTTTGATGTATCGACTCCGGGAAACTGCAAAAGCAAAGGATTTATTCCAACCGGCTGGTATCCAACCTGCGTCAGGGTCGTCAAAAACAACATTTTTGTTACAAATGGCAAAGGCTTAACTTCAAAAGCAAATCCTTTCGGGCCTAGTCCAATCAGCAAGGAAGAGCAGGTGGCCCGGCATGCCGACATCCAAAATGCAAAGGTTCAGTATATCGGCGGATTATTCAGAGGCACTCTGCAATCAATTGCCACACCGACCGAAGCACAGTTAGCACTCTACTCCCAGCTTGTGTACAAAAACACACCTTATTCCAAAGAGAAGGAGATGATCACCAATGGTGAAGCCGGTAATCCAATACCTTCAAGGGTTGGAGACCTCTCCCCTATCAAATATGTTTTTTATGTGATCAAAGAGAACAGAACCTACGACCAGGTTTTGGGAGATGTTCCGGAGGGTAATGGCGATCCATCTCTGGTTTTGTTCGGAGAAAAAGTTACACCAAACCTTCACAACCTGGCAAAACAGTTTGTGCTGCTCGATAATTTCTATGTGGACGGCGAAGTAAGTGCCGATGGTCACAACTGGACCATGGGTGCCTACGCTACAGACTATCTTGAAAAAAACTGGCCGGTAAGTTATGGAGGCAGAGGAGGTTCTTATCCGGGTGAAGGTGAACGGGAAACTGCTAACAACAAGAATGGCTTCTTGTGGGATTTTTGCAAGCGGTTCGGCGTTACCTACCGCAGTTACGGCGAATTTATCTCTGATGATTTTAAACCCAACATTCCGGCACTGAAGGACAACTTTTGTCCCAATTATACTGGGTTTAATCTGTCAATTCGTGATACATCGCGCTTTAATTTATGGAAAAAGGACTTCGATTCATTGCTTGCTGCCGGGAAAGTGCCAAGATTGAACACCATACGATTTGGCAATGACCATACTGAAGGGCTAAAACTTGGCCGGCCTACGCCGAAAGCGCACAATGCCGACAATGACCTGGCCTGCGGACTTTTCGTCGAATACCTAAGTCATTCGCCAATCTGGAACGAGAGTGTCATCATTATCCTGGAGGATGATGCCCAAAATGGTCCGGACCATGTGGATGCGCACCGCTCAACAACTTACGTCGCCGGCGGATTTGTGAAGCAGGGTTTTGTCGACCACACAATGTATTCGACCAGCTCTGCCCTGCGCACCATCGAGTTGATTCTTGGATTGCCACCCATGACCCAATACGATGCAGCCGCAGAACCCATGTGGCGATGCTTTAACAACGCTGCCTCGCATCCTGAGTTTCATGCCACAGCCAATCTGTTGGATTTGAACCTCAAAAACAAGGACCTAAGCAAGTTTTCCAGACTCAGCGAGAAATTTGATTTCAGCAAGGAAGACCGCATTCCTGACGCAAAATTCAACGAGGTCATCTGGGCTGCCATCCATGGCTTGGACAGCAGCTGTCCGGCTCCCGTTCGTGCAGCCTTCTTTACTGCCGAAAAAGAGAGGGATGGGGATGATGATTGAATTTCCCATTTTTTGACCAATTGCTGACCCAAAAGAGGGTTTGGTTGAGCTATTGACCCATTTAACTGAATTTTATTTTTCAACCAAACTATTCAAGTAGTTTTACCGTAACTTCCGTTGAAAAGATTTCTTCTGCCTGAACCACCTTACAGAAATATGCTTTCGCGCTGAAGCAGTACCCTTAAGTCGATAAGATGAAGCAAATTGTGGCGTTGATTGTTTTTATATTTATTCCAGGATTGCTTTGCGCACAAACAGTAGAAAATTTCAGACTCCCCAAAAATTATATCGGCCGTCTTGATGAAATCTTAACTGAGATGGGTCAAGACCTAAACATTAGGTTTATCTACGATCAGGCAACCTTGAAGCAATACAAAACTTCATTCATGACAGACAATGAGAAGACTGTTGGTGGTGTCCTTAAGATGGTCAACGCTTCATGGGACATATTGACGCTGGTTGGTAAAGACGGATTTATTTACATCGCAAAGGACAAGAAGCAACTTGAGCAATTGCAGAACATAAAAGAGATTATTAATACAGAAAGAGTTAAATCAAGAAAATCTCTGGTTCCGGTTAAACGAAATTTTCTTCTTTCAGGAGAAATTGTTGACAGTGCCAACGGCGAACGAATACCATTTGCCACCATTAGAATAGAGGGAACTACAAAAGGCGTTACCAGCGATCAAAACGGCCATTTCGTGTTGGAGAAAGTCCCGGCAGACACTGCAGTCGTAGTAGTTACCTACATCGGATACCATACCAAAAGAATAGAACTTGAGCCTCAAAAAGAAAATGCCTCACTTTTTATTGAACTGAAACAGCAAAGTGTTGGCATTTCGGAAGTATTTGTGACCGGTAGAAAAGATGACAAAGCCCTGCAGCAATCAACAGTTGAACAAAAAATCAAGATGTCTCCAATTGCCCTGAAGGTTTTACCCAATATCGGTGAAAAAGATATCATGAGAGGTTTTCAGCTGATGCCGGGTGTCAGCGCTGCCAACGAAGGTTCGGCAGGGATGTATGTCAGGGGAGGAACTCCCGACCAGAATCTTATTTTATATGATGGCTTCACGGTCTACAATGTTGATCACTTGTATGGCTTCTACAGTGCATTCAACTCCAATGCCATTAAAGATGTACAGTTGCACAAAGGTGGATTTGATTCCAAATTTGGTGGAAGATTGTCAAGTGTCACAGAGATTACCGGTAAAGATGGGAATGCCAAAAAAGCTACAGTTGGAGCGGAAGTTAGCCTGCTAAGTATGAACACATATATAGAAGTTCCTGTTGGAGAGCGCGTTACCTCACTTTTCGCATTCAGAAGATCCTACCAGGGATACCTCTATGACAAGATCACGGGCTTAAATAAATCAAGTACAACAACCTCTCCTCAACCTTTTATGGGCGGAAGAAGTTCAGGCAACAGCTCATACTTCTACGACTTGAATGGCAAAATCACTTTCAAGGCGACTCCAAAAGATGTTCTCTCTCTCAGTATCTTCAATGGGACAGATTACCTCGACAACACACCGCAATTCAGAATGCGACAAGGCGGAGGAGGGCCTCCGGGAGGAGGTGGTGGAGGGTTGCCTGCAGGAAGCAATATATCCATGAGCAATACGGATTTTACACGATACGGAAACATTGGTACCAGTGCCAAATGGACCCGAAAAGTGAATGAAACTCTTACCTCCAGTTCGTTGCTGAGTTTCTCCGATTATTACAGTACCAGAGATGAGAGACGTTCTATTACAATTGATGTAAATGGAGTGTCGACCATCATTAAAAGTGGCATATTGGAGAAGAACAATCTTATTGACCTGAGTTTTAAAAACGACTGGAAATATGTGTATGACGATAAAAACATTCTGGAGTTTGGCGCATTTGGCACCTGGTATGCCATCGATTACCGTTATCAACAAAATGACACTCTAACTATACTTGATAAAAACATAAAGGCAACCATAACTGGACTTTACCTTCAGGACAAATTGACTCTATTTGATAATTTGCTGACTTTGACACCTGGACTAAGGTTCAATTATTTTAGTTCAACAGGCAAGATTTATCCTGAGCCAAGGCTTACTGCCAGTTATCTGCTCTCTCCCAAGCTGACAATAAACGGTTCTACCGGACTATACTACCAATTTGCCAACAGGGTTGTAAGGGAGGATGTGATGTCGGGGAACAGGGATTTCTGGATCCTTTCCAACGGGAAGGAGATTCCGGTTAGCTCTTCCCTCCATTTTAACCTAGGACTCAATTATGATCTCTCCGATTATTTATTCAGTGCAGAAGGATTTTACAAGCATAATCAAAATGTGACCGAATATTCAATGAGGTACAGATCCATTCCACAGCCTGGTAGTAGCGTTCAATCAACTGAGCAATTCTTTACGGGCGATGGCTATTCCATCGGATTAGAGTTTCTGGCACAGAAAAAGGCGGGAAATTTTAATGGTTGGATCTGCTATTCACTCGGTGAGGTTAAGAATCGGTTTCCGCTTCAATCGAGCAAATATTTTTATGCCAACCAGGATGTCACCAATGAACTGAAAATGGTTGGAATATACAAATTTGGTAATTTTGACTTTTCTGCTTCCTGGATTTTTGCTACAGGAAGACCATACACAGCACCCTTGGGTGGTTATTCGCTGACTTTGACTGATGGCAGCAAGGCTTCCTTCTATTCGGTAAGTGATAAAAACGCCTTTCGACTACCCGATTACCACAGGTTGGATGTAGCAGCTTCTTATCGTTTCAACCTTTTCAATAGAAAGGGCAAACTCAACTCCATCAGTTTCTCTATCTTTAATCTTTACAACCGGACCAATGTAAGTTCCAAACAATTTCAACTGGTTGACGATGTTATTCTGGAGAGCGATATCAGCTATTTAGGAATGACTCCAAATATCTCAATCTCTATTAAGTTCTGATGATGAAAAAAATACACATTCTAATCATCCTGTTTTCTTTGACTGCATGTCATGAAACAGCCTTAACAGGGTTTCAGGATAAACCCGTAGTGGAATCCTATTTGTATGCGGAGAGCACGCCAAGTGTGAAGATATCAAAACTCATACCGTTCACAAGCGATATGGTCTTTTCTGACATGGATATTAATAAACTCACTGTCAGCATCACTGAACAATTATCAGGGAAGAAATATCCCCTGACAGTTACAAGTGAAGGGACCTATACAAGCAGCGACTTAATTATCACACCCGGAAAATCTTACCAGCTCTCTTTCCCCTACAATGGTCAGACAGTTTCTGCCACCACAATTGTTCCGGAAAAACCACAAAACCTGAGCCTCTCTGCCACGTCAATTTCAATCGCACAGAAAGGAACAGGCCTAATCGGTCCACCCGAAATGCCATCCCCCATTGAAATCAAATGGACCAACACTGACCAAAGCTATTATTTGGTAGTAGTAAAGAATGTGGAAAATATAAAAACAGCCATAGATTCACACGAAACTACGGCGAAGGATTTTTTCCGAAACCAGCCTGTCAATACAGATCATTACGAAATTAACGCCCGGTCATTCAAATTTTATGGGATGCATAGGGTTATTCTCTATAAAATACAGCCTGAGTATGTACTCTATTTTCAAGAGAATAGTACCAGTTCGATCTCAATCACCGAGATTAGAGCCAATATCGAAAATGGGTTTGGGATTTTTACAGCAATCAATAGTGTTTCAGCCTATTTGTATGTTGGCAAACCTTAATATTAAAACAAATTAAAAGAGTAAGTCAAGGTATAAAAAATGAAAAAAAGACAAAGATCCTTAGATTATGTTTCCTTACTGGCAGGAATTACCTTGCTGGTAATATCAAGTTGTAATAAAACTACTTCAACCAGTCCATTTCAATATGGATCTGTTTCCGATTTTGAGGGAAATGCATATAACACCATACAAATTGGTAGTCAGACCTGGATGGCCGAAAACCTAAGATCAGTTAAACTAAGTGATGGTTCTTCTATTGCCAAGGTTACAGACCAAACTACCTGGTCGAATCTGACCACACCGGCATATTGCTTCTATGACAACGATTCTGTCTCAGCCAAATATAATTTTGGAGCACTATATAACTGGTATGTAGTCGACACTAAAAAATTGTGCCCAACTGGCTGGCATGTTCCTAACATTGACGACTGGATCGCTTTGAGTACCCTGCTTGGTGTTGATTCCCTTGCAGGCGGAACATTAAAGGAAGCCGGAACATCTAAATGGGCTACGCCAAATCTATATGGCACCAATGAGTACGGTTTCAATGCCATACCTTCAGGATACCGCTTTTATAACGGATCGTTTCAAAACGTAGGATACAGCGGAAACTATTGGAGTGCCACGGAATACACACCATCCAAAGCATGGTATCTGTATCTCACATACAGCAACGGCAAACTCAGTAAAAATTCTTATGACAAGACCTATGGATTTTCAGTGAGGTGTATCAAAAATTAGGCAATCATTGGTTGCTTTTTTGAATCCTGGATTCCCAGAATTTATTTAAACTGCTCCTGGGATTTTTACACAAATATACTTGTGTCCCAAATTCACGTGCCAATGGGTTCGTGACACGACCGATTTCCCGAATGTCTCCAAAAAGGATCTCCACATCAATCCCTACTTCAAAGTTGATGTAGATCATTGCCGTCATCTCCCTGTCAAAGGTTTTCGGAATCCAATACCTGTAACTGTCACTAAAGCTAATGGCCTCAGGCAAATTATACTTCTTGCCGAGGATGGTAATGGCTCCTGCCTGTCCGTAGTTTTCGGCATAAATGATGCATTGATCTTTATGCTCCACCTGAAGCCATGCCCGGTTTGTTATGGCTGTCAATTCCTTCCATCCCAGCATATCGGCATAATCCTGTGGTAGCGGATTATATTTGTTGTTCTCATATCTTCGAACAGCGTCATTTCCAGTTACTTGTGCCATCTTATTAAAATAGGCGACCAATTTTTCCGGTGGTTTGGAGGGAATACCCATCGGTAGTATCGACCAGGTTAATAGTAGCAGGGCAATGATCAGACCAGCTCTCAAGAATTTGTTTTGTAACAGCTTCTCGTAAAATACCGCTCCTGCGGAAATCAGCAATGGATAAATTCCTGCAGTATAATAAGTCTTGCCATGAAGGGCCAGATACAGCAGAAGCACGACCATGATAGAATACCCTATCCATCTGAAATCTATTACTTTTCTGCTAAAAAGTAAATAAAAAATCCCCGGCAAGGCAATAAAAGTGGCAGGATAAATTAACAGCAACTGCTCAGCCAGAAAAGTCACGTTGCTCATCTTCTCGAGTTGCGACTTTTTCAGTTCTATAAGATGACTTAACACCGGCAAATGATGGGTTATTTGCCAGATCACATTGGGAAGGATCAGTACAAAAGCGATCAAAAGCATAACGTAAAACTCTTTTGACAGTAAAATTTTGCGCATTTTGGTGAATGGAAGGATCATCAGCAATGCTGTCAGTAGAAAAAGCAGGTTGTATTTATTCAGGATTCCAAGTCCAATGGCTATGCCCAATAAGTAAAAATACCGGTTGTGGGCCGAATTAATATACCTCAGCAGCAGATAAAGGGTGATCGTCCAAAAAAAGACATCCAGGAATACCGGTTGAAAGAGAGAATAAGTTCGCAGAAACATGATTGAACACATTAATCCAATAGCTGCCATGACTTGCGCAAAAAAAGTTCCTTTCAACTCTTTAGCCATTTTTGCGGCCAGATATACCATGACACCTCCCAGCAAGGCGGGCAGAATCTTTGCTGCAAACAAATTGTATCCGAAAATTTTAGTTATCCCTGCTGCCAGGATCCCAATCAAAGGAGGTACCGAAAAATAACCGGAATCAGGATGTTCGCCTAACGAAAAATAGAGCAATTCGTCCCGGTGAAATTCCAGATTTTGGTAAAACAACAAATGAACCACAACGCCACATAAAGCGAGAGCCGTCAGAATCAGGTTATTTTGATGATTCCTCGCAGCACTCGCCCACTCTTCCTGTCGCCTGCTCTCCCTCTCTTCTCTCTGTTTCATCGTTTCATCTTTTCAATGTTTCATCGCAGCACTCGCCCCCTCGCCCTGTCGCCCCGTCTCCCACTCTTTCCCTCAATCCTCCTCTAGCAACTCCCTCTTAAGCCTCTGCAGTTCAGCTACCTGTTCTTTGTTCACAGTTGGATAAGCCAGATTCATTGAATCAAGTGCATGCAGGATCGCCGCCGCAACGATAATTCTGGCATAATGCTTGTTGTCTGCCGGGACAACATACCACGGAGATTTTTCCGAGGCAGTTTTCCTGATTAAATGCTCATAGGCATCCATGTACTCCTTCCAGAACTTTCTTTCAACAAGGTCGGACTTGCTGAATTTCCAATTCTTCTCGGGAGTTTCAATCCTTTCCAGGAAACGCTTTTTCTGTTCTTTCTTTGAAACATGAAGGAATATTTTTACCACAAAAGTCCCGTTGTGGTTAAGGTAAGTCTCAAAGTTTTGGATATCGTTCAAACGATCTTTCCAGATATCCTCAGTAATGAGCTCGTCGGGTAATTTCTGCGATTTCAGAATTGCTTCATGGACCCTCACTACCAAAACCTCTTCATAATAGGAACGGTTAAAGATTCCTATCTTCCCCCGGGAGGGAAGATTCTTCATGCAACGCCAAAGATAATCATGGTCAAGCTCTTCAGCATTGGGCGACTTAAAGGAGGTTACCTCACAACCTTGCGGATTTACCCCCGACATGACGTGACTGATGGCACCATCTTTCCCGGCAGCGTCCATGGCCTGAAAAATGACCAGAAGAGACCATTTATCATGCGCATACAACTTATCCTGCATCTCGGCAAGAGCCTTTACGCTCAACATCAGAATCTGTTCGGCTAGTTCATTCCCATCTTTTCCCAGGTCAGAACTTCCATCTTTCGGATAATCATCCAGATCAAATTTTTCATCCCCGGCAACACGGTATTTCTTTGAGAGTTTCTTGGCGAATTTGATAAGGTCTGTGCTGTTCGGCAGTTTACCCTCATGCAATTTTATGTTTTCTGGATCAGGGACTGGAATATTTTCATTCAAAGTTGCCATGGGTAGATTTTCTATAAATTAATGGTGATGACGGCGTTTGATAACTCCGCCGGAAGCTTCCTTAATCGTATTGGCAAATACAAATGCTTGCGGATCCACACTGTAAACCAAATTTTTTAACTTTCTCAATTCCAATCTGGTAATAACTGTAAAAATGATATCACAGTCGGCACTGATCTCAAATTTCCCGGGCAAAAAACCTCGCTCTCCCTTATAAACAGTGATCCCCCTCCTCAGGTCGTTGACCAGCTGGTATTTTATCAGTTCGCTTTTCCCTGAAATGATGGTAACTCCTGTGTAGGCCTGAATCCCTTCAACGACATAGTCAATGCATCGGGTTGCAGAAAAATAGGTCAAAACGGAGTAGAGTGCAGTCTCAATTCCAAATTTAAATCCTGCCACACTGAAAATGAGAATATTAATTCCGAGGATAATTTCAGTGATGGTAAATGAGGTTCGTTTCAACGTGTAGAGAGCAAGTACTTCTATGCCATCCAACGCGGCTCCTGACCTCATTATAAGACCTATACCAATGCCAAGAAATACCCCTCCAAATATTGAAATCAGCAATTTATCGTTGGTAATAGCCACATCCGGGAGCAATGTCAGACAAATGCCCAAGAGCACCACGCTGATCAAAGTTCTGAATGCGAACCTACTGCCTACTGAAAAATAACTAACTACAATAAAAGGCAGATTTAGCAGGATGATCACAATCGCAAGATTGAACTGGTATAGTTCGTGAACGAGCAATGAAATTCCGGTAATCCCTCCATCAAAGAAATGGTTGGGAACCAGAAAACCCTTGAGCGCATAACCAGCAAAAACAACGCCCACCAACATCAAAAGAATATCCTGAAGGAGATCCATTGGTTTTATTTTTTTTGACGGCGTCAGCGACAATTCCAGTTTTGACTTTAACTGCTGCAATTGTTTGTGCTTTTGCCCATCTCTCTCGTGGATAGCCGTTTTTGTATAAAATTTGTGGCTTGTCAGAAACTCCACCTGCCGAAGATCCCACTCAAGTTTAGTCTTCACATCACCAAATTTCTTAAACTCCTGAAATAACTTTTCTGCGTAAAAAGAATAATGATCTGTTCCAAGATAATAAAGGTCTGCATCGCACAGGATCTCACCAAGATGATCGGTGGGAGTAGTAGGCAATTTTGTTGCCAAAATCATCTGGCAAACCTTATCGATCTGAACGGTTGAATAGCCATATTCAGGTAAAACTTTCCTTGCAAGGTCGCAAGAAAGAACCTCGTGCTCTTGATGGTGTTTCAAATAACCGGCATCATGAATCAAGGCGGCCGTTCTAAGCAAGGTCAGATCATCACCCAAGATGTTTTCAGCGATTGCCAAATGCGTTACGGCTTCAATGACGCTTGAGGTGTGGGCAGCATTGTGGTAGGTGAGATAAGCGGGCAAACCAGTCTCCAGCTTTTGCATCAGGAATGAGTGCAGTTGATCGTATTGCATAATCTCGGTAAATTTAGTCATCTTTAATTCAGAACTTTATACAGCATCACTTCTTCCAATTTATTGTTTAGACAAGCCGATCCGATTAATCTGCAGTTATTTGATTGCTTTACTTTCTCATATCCGGCCTCAGAAATGATAAACTCAAAATCCGGTTCATCCTCAACAATTAAAATTTAAATCATGTCACAATGTTATTCAATTTCTCTTTGAGTGTATTAAAATCCAAAGGCTTGGTCAGGAAATCATCTGCACCAAGCTGCATGGCCATTCTGTAGTTCTCGCCATCCCCGTATGCAGTAATCATCATAACAACCGGTGGCGGCTTTTCATATTTTTCCTTGATATGTTTCAATAATTCAAGTCCGCTCATGCCAGGCATATTGATATCAGACAAGATTATAACTACCTCATGATCATCGCCTTGAAGGTATGCCAGCGCCTCTTCTCCTGAAAAAGCGAATACAAATTCGCTCAATTTTTCCCGGATTTCTTTTCTGAAACGTTGTTCAAACAAGGTTTGAATGTCTCTTTCGTCGTCAACCACTAAAATTTTCATCGTATCAAAGTTAAATTTTTACCGGTAGAATAATTGTGAACCCGGCCCCCTCGCCCTCCTTCGTCTCAACTTGCAGCTCACCCCCATGAACCTTGGTGACAATATCGTAGCTCATACTCAATCCCAGTCCCGTTCCTTCGCCTGTTGGTTTGGTGGTAAAGAAAGGTTGAAAAATTTTATCCAATACTTTTGGAGGAATGCCGTTCCCATTGTCTTTGACAGTAATCAATATATTTTCCCCCATCCTCTTTGTACCCACTGAAACAGTAGGTTGGTAGGCAGGTCCCAGACCATCCAGACCTGACAGGTTTTGAAAACCTGTCAGGTCTTTGGCCATTAGCCTCCTTTTTTCGTCGACCGCATAAAATGCATTGGTAATCAGGTTAAGTATTACCCGGCCAATATCCTGTGGAATGATATTGATCTTACCGATATTTGCATCAAAATCAGTTTTCATCGTTGCATTAAAAGTTTTGTCTTTGGCCCGAAGACCATGGTAGGCCAGACGTAAATATTCATCAGCCAAGGCATTGATGTTGGTTGGCTCTTTCACTCCGCTGCTACTTCGGCTGTGCTGCAACATTCCCTTTACGATGGCATCGGCACGTTTGCCATGATGATTGATCTTTTGCTGATTTTCCTGGATGTCTTTCGCGATTTTCCTAGCTTCATCCAGATTTCCTCTGTCAATTTCCTCTTCCATTTCGCCGATTAACTCAGTATTCACCTCTGAGAAATTATTCACAAAATTCAATGGGTTCTGAATTTCATGGGCAATACCGGCAGTGAGTTCACCCAGGGAAGCCATTTTTTCGGATTGTATAAGCTGGGTTTGTGCGGATTTCAGATCTTCAAGAGATTGGTTTAACTGTGCAGTACGATGCAAGACTTTATCTTCAAGAATCTTATTTTCTTCCTTTAACCAGCGAGCCCGAAATTGTGCAACAATCCATACAACACCTATAAAACTAACCGTAAATAAAAGGTATGCCCACCAGGTTTTCCACCAAGGTGGTGCAATAGTAAAGCTTATCTCAGCCGGTTTGCTCCAAACGCCATTGAAACCACGGCTAGCTACTTTGAAGGTATATTTGCCCGGTTGAATGTTATAATAGTTTTTAGATACTGATTTTGGACTTGACTCCGACCATCCTTTATCGGCTCCATCCAAAATATAGCGATAAACAATTTTATCCCTTCCTTTAATATCCAGATTCGTAAAAGAGATATTGAATGAATTCTGATCGTGTGGCAACATTAACCCGATGGGTAAGTGATATGGTGAACTCACACTCTCCCAGGTAATGTTGTTATGATACTGATAGCTGGCCTCTTTCGGAAATTTGTCCTTGAGGTAATACCGGGTTCTTTCACTATTCCATAAAGTATCACCAGCTGACAGCTGAGAATTAATATACGTCAGCCCCATGTAAGAAGGATTCTGATCCATGATATTAAAGGCTGTAATATAGGTCGTGGGTTGAACATTGTCGATCAACGGATCCTGAAGCGTAACAGTAAGAATTGGCGCGGCTGCAAACCAACCATGCCCGTCAGATGTTGACAGAGCAGTTCCCTGGTTATAATCATTATAAGGAAAACCTTCTCCCTTATTGTAGTTTGTAAACCGCCATGCCTTGTCAGAGGCTGGATCTTCCGGCCGATCAACCAGAATCAAGCCACTTTCCGAACCAATATGGATTCTTCCGTTCAACTCGGTCATGTCATAAATACTTTCCGGCACTAAACCTTCATTAGCGCCAACATTGGTAATCGTTTTTTTTAACTGATCAAATAGTGAAAAGCCCTTATCTCCCCCAACAATCATCTCTCCCCTCCTGGTTTTAAAAACAATAGAAGAATAATCACTGGTCAATCCATTCTTTTTGCCCAGATTCAAAATAGTATTTTTCCCTGGGTCAATAATATTCACTCCTTTGTTTGTACTCAGCCAGATTCTACCTTGTTGATCGGGAACTAAAAACCAGACTATATTTGATATCAATCCGGAAGATGCATCGACTTTCCACATCAGGTTTTTATCGGGATTGAATTTAAAAACTCCATAGTCAGAGCTAAGCCAGACAATCCCATCCTTGTCTCTTATCCCTCTATGGAAGTTCCCGCCCAAATATTTAGAGGACCGATAAGCTGTCAACGTCTTTTTCTGAAGATCAATGATTGAAAATCCCCGAAATGAGCCAATCATTAAATGGTCCTCGTCCAATAAACTTATGCCCCTGTTGTAGTTTTTGCTAACCTTATCATAAAACATTCCCTTCAAAGGGTCATAAATGCTGATTCCGTTAAAAGTTGACAGCCAAATTCTTTTGTATTTATCCTCTATGGTACCCCAAATGTCGTTGCTTAAAAGTCCATTGGAGGTATTAAAATGCTCAGAAAGTGTTCCGCGTGAATCGATAAGTAGAATTCCATCTTTTGCGGTGCCAATCCAAATTATGCCTTTCAAATCGGAGATTGATTTGCGGGGAAAATCGTCGGATATGATTGCCGCACCCGTTGGGATTTTCTTTAATCGGGACGAAGCCTGATTATAAACAAAAACAGTATCATTGTCAACAATCCAAATTCGCTTCAAGGGATCTAAAATCACATCACGGCAGGTCCCAAAAAATCCCTGCTGTGCACCTAGGGTAAATATCTTGTCTTCTGACAATGAGATCGATTTTGCCTCTTTCGAAAATGCTGATATCCAAACATTCCCTTTTGAATCTTCCAAAAAGCCACAGGCTACATTGATGTTCAGTCCTTCATCCTTTCCTATCAGTTTGACAGAATTCCGTTCAGCATTCACAATAGCCAGCTTGTCATAATAACCAATCCACAAGTTGTTTTTTGTATCTTCAAACACCCCATAAGCACCATCTCTTCGAGACTTTTTAACTGGCAAAATTAATTTCCTTATTAAACGATGGCTTAAATCCAGAACAAAGATTCCATTGTTATAATTAGTAGCCCATATTATTCCATTGTGATCTTCTTGAATTCGTGCAAAGCCCGCTCCAATGCCATAATTTTCCACAATTTCGGTCGAAGGGTTCATCTTATAGATGCCACTGATATTGGCAACCACTAATATATTTCCGCTTTTATCCAGATCAAGATCTAAAATAAGCTCCACATTTCCATTAATGTCTTTTTTCAGAAAATTATAAGATTCAAATACGTCTCCATTGTATTTGCTTAGGCCCCTTTCAGTTGATATCCATACTGATCCAATAGAATCAGCTACCATAGCAAAGATCTGGTTTCCAATTAATCCTTCCGCCTGAGCCAATCTTAAGATCCCTGAAGTCGTTCCTTCACATTTTGTTGGCGGATTTAATCTGGTAATTGCAGGTTTTGGTAACCTAAACTTTTTAACAGAAACGTTAATGGCTTTTAAGGAATCCAGATTTATTTTCAACTCATCGAGCTTCTTCCAATTAAGAGGAGTGCTGGCAACCGGCGATTTCAGTGGCTTGAAATCGTTAATGGAAAATGGTCTGGAGGGAAGTTTGCTTATGTCGAGCGGCATAGTAATTCCTGTGGGAATACTATCTTCTGGAATTTCTTTCCATTGAATAGGTTTAGCTTCCGGAAATTCAAAAGGTTTAGCTACCGGCACCCTGTAACCAGAGGGATTCTCTGGAAATGGCGTATTCTTTCGATTAGTACATGAAACAATAAATAGGGAAATAAAAATAACTAAAATGCTGCAGTGAAGAGTGTTGGCCAATTTTCTCATGTACAATTGTAGTTTTAGTTCTAAAATAATTCAATAATAAGCTCCGAAACTTCGCCTACCTTTGTCTTTGAAAGAAATCAACAAATTTTAATTTAAATCACTGATTTTCAAAAACTTCTTCCAATGTGTCGAATATGCTAAATAAAAATGAAAATCCGGATATTCTGAAAATTTCCTGAATAGCCGGTTGCATATTGCAAAGAAAAAGTTTCCCGCTGATCGAAACCACTTTTTTTTGCGTAACCAGAAACACCCTTAATCCGGAACTACTGATGTAATTCATTCCGCTGCAATTGAAAATCAAATTCTTCTCCCCACTGTCAATTAGTTGGCTGACTTCCTCCTCCAAAGCGGAAGAGTGTATTGTTTCAACTTTTCCTTTAAGATACAGAACCGAATAAATTCCTATTTTTTCTTTCTGAATGTTCATGCTATGATTCTTTTGTTTTGGTAAAGAAACTATATCCGTATACCAAGAATACTGAGATAATAAGAGTTAGAGCAGGCTTGGTAAATGGATTTTTCATTTGCTCTTGCTTTTTAGAAAATTATTTTTTGTGTATTTTTATATCTGATTCTTCTTCCTTTTAAACTTACATTGCAATGCATTCTGTATTTTAGTGCAAACTATATAAAAGTGAAATTGATCCATAAAAAGAGAATATCTCTTTCTGCAACAATAAATCAAAATTATAAATATATTTAGTTTAAATAAATGGCAGGAAATCTTTTCCCAAATACCTTGAGAAAGAAAAATAGCAACGAAAAACACGATACAAAAAATTAAAAGATTATTTATGGGTCAATCTGTACAATCCGCAATTAAAATATTGGTGGTTGATGATGAATCCGATATGGAACCGATGATCAGGCAGAAGTTCCGCCGACATATACGTGAAAAGATCTTTGATTTTGAATTTGCTTTCAACGGCATAGAAGCCCTTGAAAAGATTATTCAATTCCCCGAAATTGGCATTGTACTTTCCGATATCAATATGCCGGAGATGGACGGATTAACCTTGCTTTCAAAAATTAAGGAATTGAGAAATCCCGGGTTGAAAACAGTCATTGTATCAGCTTATGGGGATATGGACAATATTAGGACGGCCATGAACAGAGGCGCGTTTGATTTTATTACCAAACCTGTGAATTTTGAAGATCTCGAGATAACCATCAACAAAACCCTGATGGAAATACTGACCATAAGGCGTTGGTTAACTGAGCATGATCAACTGGTTTCGATCTATTACGACCTAAATATATCGCGTGAAATCCAGCAGGCCATCCTGCCCAAAAAATTTCCTCCCTTCCCGGATGAACCAAGTTTTGATATTTATGCATCAATGGTCGCAGCACATGAAGTTGGAGGTGATTTTTACGATTTTTTCATGATTGATAAGCATCGGCTTGGTTTTGTGATCGGAGACGTTTCCGGCAAAGGAATTTCGGCTGCAATTTTTATGGCTGTGAGTCGTACATTGATTCGTGCAACCGGACTCAAAGGCGATTCAGTAAGCGAATGCATGCGCTATGCAAATAATCTTCTATGCAAGGAAAGTGTGTCTTCTATGTTCGTTACTGTATTTTACGGAATACTTAACACACAATCCGGCATAGTTGATTACGTAAATGCTGGCCATAATCCTCCGTTTTTACTTTCTTCCGACGGAATAAGCATGGTTGAAATAACTGATGGATTGGCTCTAGGTGTCCTGGATGATTTCAGCTTCCGGTCCGGAAAATTGGAATTAAAGAAAGGTGACAAACTTATACTTTATACTGACGGGGTAATAGATGCATATAACCAGGAAGAAACAGTCTACGGAGAAGAAAAATTCATCAACTTCCTAAATCACTCATTTAACCTTCCTGTTGAAGCATTGATTAAAACATCCTTTGTTGACATCAATGATTTTGTCGGCGATGCACCACAGTCGGATGACATTACGCTCCTTGGTATAACTTTTAAGGGATAATTAACTTATTCGCAATCAATTATTTGCCACCTTAGAATCCGCAATAATTATTGAGGCAATACAATTGTAAATTCAGTTCCTTCGCCTTCCTTGGTTTGCACTTTGATGTCGCCTCCATGAGCTTTGATGATATCATAACTCAGTGACAATCCCAATCCTGTGCCCTGGCCGGTAGGTTTGGTTGTAAAGAAGGGCTGAAAGATTTTTTCCAATACCTTCTGGGGGATCCCGTTGCCGTTGTCGCTCACACAAATTTCGACATGACTGCCAACAGATTTTGTTCGGATTGAAACAAAAGGTTCGTATCCTTCGAGCTTCTTTTTCTTTCTTTCATTAACTGCGTAAAAGGCATTGTTCACTAAATTAAGTACCACCCTTCCTACTTCCTCTGATACAACATTGATTTTTCCAAGAGTACTGTCAAAGTCAGCTTTTAAACCGGCATTGAATGATTTGTCCTTTGCCCTTAACCCGTGGTAAGCAAGCCTCAGAAACTCGTCAGCCAGCTTGTTGATGTCAACGAGCTCCTTAACGCCACTGCTGCTTCGGCTATGCTGCAGCATTGCCTTGACAATGCCATCTGCACGATTGCCATGCTGGTTAATTTTCAGCAGATTTTCTTGTATATCACTTGCAATCTTTTTTGCCTCATCAAGGTTCCCCTTTTCAATTTCCACCTCCATTTCCCCAATCAATTCAAGGTTGATTTCAGAAAAATTGTTGACAAAATTAAGCGGATTCTGAATCTCGTGTGCAATCCCGGCAGTCAGTTCTCCCAATGAAGCCATCTTCTCGGATTGAATCAGCTGTGACTGCATGGTGCGCAACTCCTCAAGTGTATGCTCTAATTCCTCCTTCTGTTGTGTAAGCTCTGCCGTTCGTTCTGACACCAAAACCTCCAGTTCAACTTTTCTGGCAGCTATCGCCCTGTTAAGCTCATCCTCATGTTCCCGTTTAATGCGCTCCTTTTCTGCCGCCTTGAATTGTCTGTTTTGACTCCAAAGGGTAGCGACTAACCAAATGATAGAAAGCCCAATGCAATTCTTAAAATAGCTCTCATATTCTTTAAAAATATCAGGACTAATCAGTTCTGTCAGATCATTTAGCAATGAAATCAAAAGAAATGGCAGGAATGCAAATGCAAACATCCGCGAAGCCCTCAACTCCTTATGCCTGATAGAAAAGACCAGAATACCAAGAAGGAATAAATGCCAAATCCATTTTGTAACATCCTGCTCATGAAATATCATCTCCGTTGCCAGTAGAACTACTGAAAAGATTAGAGCATTCTTAAAAACCTTTTCCAAATGAGAAAGTTTATTCGCAGCGGCATGTTTCCTCATCCGTCCGGAAAAAGCCACACTAACAATGAAGGGTGCTACTGATAGAGACATACAAATAGGATTATATGATTCTTTAAAAACGGAAAAATAAAGCAGTTAGTTCTCAAAACGCGCGATGCCAAAAGCCATAGCGATAACCACTTCGACTATCAGAACTTTGCCAAGAGTAAAAATAAACAAAAAATTTGCTAATAGCCTGAATAAAAATCGTTGAACAATAATTTGAAAGTACCATAAGTTTGTCCTCTGAAAGTGATTTCCGGGCCAAAAGCACTTAGCTTCCCTTTCCCAACTTTCGCTTCAAATGCGGCCACACCATTGAATAAATACTCTTGACCGAACGCCCATCCACTTCGCAATGGCTGAACAGAATCATACCATGCAATGGGTTTAATCAACCCCTTGCTTACCGCATCTGGCGTTAAGCTGAAAACCGGACTCGAATCAAAGAATACATCGGCATAAGCACCCATTCCCCAGGCTGCTGACAGAGTTGAATCAATTCTGAGACGAAGGAGACTTCCTGGAATGAAAAATTTATCAGACGACAAAGGAATCTCTTTTCCTTTGTTCATCTCCACAAGTGAATTGGTCACTCCAAGTTTCAAATGGTAAGCAAGATTCGTACTTTTCCCTATTGTAGCAACGGTTCCTCCGGCCTCTATAAATTTTTTCAAGGAAACGATAGACGTATCTGCCGTTATTTTTCCCCACTGGTATCTGAATTCTTTAGGGATATCTGTAATTTTAGTTGTATCTCTTGAGGGTCTTTGTTCGGGGTCGGACAACGAAGGTATTGCCCCGCTCACGAAGAGGATCACATCATATTTCTTTTGCAGATTGCCTTCATTGATCTCTTGCGCATAGATTGTTTTAAACTGAAACTGATGCTTTTCAAGGATCCACCTCATCCATCCTGACGAGATAGAACCTCCATATGTATCCCACAGGGCAATGCGCAATGGGGCAAGTCTTGCGGATAAATGCGACGGCCGTTTGGTAACTGAACCAACGGACAGACCAAGTTCCCTGGATGCCCGCTCAAGAATAATTTTCGCCTTATTGCCGGCAGGAATATAAAAAGATCCTTCTCCTGCACGGACACCACTTCCCGTCTCATTAGTAAATCGATAAACGGCCAGACTTGACTGAAGCAATTCATTGACAGCGACAAAAGATTGGTCACATCTCGAATCCAGCACATAGCCTGAACCCGAAGCAGAACCATCAAATTTTCCTTGCGGAGACTGAATCTGACCATACGGCAGAACCTCAAATGGCCCCTTAAAATCATGCAAGACACGTTTAAATTCAATCCCCATTGAAAAAGCAGGTGTCCAGCCGGCGATGTCATAAGGCTTTACAGGAGGACCTCCCGGGTAAAGAAAATCATTGGGGTGATCCTGTGGCTCAAACATATCAAGGACAAATGGTCTGAATGCCTGATTGGTCTTAACAATAAAAGAACCAGCCTCGCAGATTTTACCATCCACTGAGAATGAAGTTGTAGCCTTGGAAACACGAATGCCAGACTGAATCATCGAATTGACAAACTTGACGGCAGTTGGAAAATCAGGCTGATTGGAAGGAAGGATGTATCCCCGCGGATCTCTTAGCGTTGAGTCCTTAAAAAGAACTTTGAAATATTTCAGCTGAATGGTATCAGATCTTTCCCTTGAACTTACACCAACGGTATCGCTACCCCTACTCCGTCTTTGATCCAATTTGGAAATATTGTTGATGGCATCGATCCGCTTGGATGAAATAGTCCAGGAGTCTTGATTTCCAGCATTTATGGAGCTCTTTCCCATAAAATAAATATTGTAAAGCAGATGCTCTCTGTTGCGCGCTGCATAATCGAGCACCGCATAATTCAGGGAGATGGAATAATCAATGGATTTTTTAAAATTCCACTTTTGAGGCATCACAGGATAAGGGGTATTTCCACTGGGAAGCAGTCGCGCCGGAACAAACGGAACTGATGAGGGTGTGGGATTACCTATAATTTCAGTCAGCAGTCCGATCATGTTGTGAAAATAAGCAGTTGTCCGCAGTCCGCCATTGTACCAGGTGGAAAATGCAGATCCTCCGCGTTCAGTATACCCGGGTTTCCCTTCAGCGATGAGTCTGTTGATCATAGATGCTCCCAATGCATCTATACCCGTTATGACCAAAGGATTAAAAAGATAATTAAACGGATCACGGTAAGGTGGACCGGCCACAACCGAACCAGCCGGACCGGCCTGGTGATGGTTGTAAATTACCTGAGGCATCCACTCATGGTAAAGTTGATTGCTAATGTTTTGGGTCTCCTTCATGTTCATCATGTAGAAATCCCTGTTATTGTCATGTCCAACATATTTTTGGTATAATCCGGGCAGTTGCGAATACGATCTTTTTAAAGTATCCGGATTGCTCATGTACCAGTTTGAAACCAACTCCTGTCCGTCGGGATTTGCGTGAACCAGTAAGACGATAACTTCATCCAAAATCCGCAATGTTTCAGGATCGTTACGGCTTACAAGCTGCCAGAGCGTCTCAATGAGCTGGTGCGTTCCCACGGTCTCAGTAGCATGAAGTCCGCCATCAATCCACACAACTGCCTTGCCTTCTGCTACTAATTCATTGGCCTGTTGATCAGTTAGTGACTCAGCCCGCGCCAACTTTTGCGCAATTTCCTTATACCTGTTTATTTTTTTGAGGTTTCCGGGCGAAGAAACCACTAGCATGTATTGAGTTCGCCCCTCCTCCGTAAGGCCCATATCTACCAGGCTGACACGATTGGAAGCCGAAGCAATCTTTTTAAAATAGGCCTCTGTCTGTGTATAAGTGGCCAATTTATAGTTCTCACCGATCGAAAATCCGAAATGTTGCTTTGGAGAAAGTAGTGATTGGGAAAAGGAGATAGATGATAAAAGGAATAAAAACAGGAATCCAGGAAGAAGTTTGAAACTCATAGGTATTGTGTTGGAGAGAAGTCAAATATCAGACTTTCTAAGTTTCGAATATAGCAAAATGCATCCATCTGCAGAAATATACTTTCAATCCCGATATGGGTCTTTTGTCGGTATTTCCCCTACATAAAAATCAGCTATAGGCCTACTAAGGATTTCCATGATTCCTACCCTTTTCAGGAGGCTTAAAACATAATTTTAAGCACAAGATATGGGCTTGAATCTCCAAAGTATCTGAGTAAAAATTTCAAAAAACTACTAGGCCATGAATTCAATTATCTTCACTAAACTGCTGGAAGCCGAAGCACTTAACTTATATCACGGCGACTCTACTCCAGAAGATTTTATGCTCAAAGTCAAACCTTTGATTGAAGAGCTTCTGAAGGAAAAAACAAAAAGTTCCATGTCAGAAATTGACCTTGAGGAAATATTGGTTTCTTCAAGCCGGGAAGAAAAACAAAATTCCGCGAATAGAAACTGCTTTTTTGATGTAGTCGATCTCTCGATGTACCGGGCAAACTAAGAAATTACCGAACATAAATTTTTTGTGCCTGAGAGTGCCCCTTGACTCTCAGGCACTAACATTTTTGTACATTCGTGGCCAGAAATCCAAACTATGCTGTACAAATATTGCTGTATTTCCTTCATCATGATTCTGATGTTTCAGAATATTCTTCACGCTGAATACCCAATAATTAAAAATACTCAGGTCAAGGGAAAAGACAGCCTATTGCTTAAAAAGACCATCAACTCCAATTTCAAGATCCACGCTTCAAAGGCTTCTGAACCTATTAAACTCGACGGAATTATTGATGAAAAAGATTGGCTGGATGCAGAGTCAGCGACCAATTGGTACATGGTTTTACCCTATGATACAGGGCACTGTGCTGCAAAATCTGAGGTAAAGATGCTGTTCGATGAAAAGTCTTTTTATCTGGCTGTGATTTTTTATGATACCCTTCCCGGGAAACGCCCGGTGGAATCATTGCGAAGAGATTTTACCTTCGCCAACAATGACAATTTTCTGGTTTTCATCGATCCCTTTAATGACCAAACGACAGGATACTCCTTTGGCGTAAATGCTGTAGGAGCAATGTGGGATGGCACCATGAGCGGCGGTGCCGCTTCCAATATGGCCTGGGACAGCAAATGGGAGGTAAAAACAAAGAATTATTCGGATAAGTGGACTGCAGAATTCCGGATTCCATTTAAATCAGTCCGTTATAAAAGTGAGCTGGACCATTGGAACATCCAGTTTTCGAGGCTGGATTTAAAGCTGAACGAAAAATCTGCATGGGCACCTGTGCCGCGTCAATTCCCTACCGCCTCTCTGGCCTATGCCGGCCAGGTGCTGTGGAAAACACCACCTCATAAATCCGGGCTCAAGCTCTCTTTGATCCCGTACCTTTATGGAAGTGCTTCCAGAAATTTCGAAAAACAGGAAGCGACTACCTACAGGAAAAATTTTGGCGTGGATGCAAAACTGGGTTTATCTAGTTCTCTAAACCTTGACTTAACTTACAATCCTGATTTTTCCCAGGCGGAAGTCGATGATCAGGTAACAAATCTTGAAAGATTTGAACTGTATTTTCCGGAGAAGAGACAGTTTTTTCTGGAGAACAGTGACCTCTTCGGCAATTTTGGCATATCCACGATAAGGCCGTTCTTTTCCAGACGTATTGGACTGGATGCACCGGTCAATGCGGGAGCACGTCTCAGTGGCAGAATTGGAAACGACTGGCGTATTGGGATGATGGACATGCAAACCGGCAGAGAGGGAGATTATCTTTCCAGAAATTTTTTCGTCGCCTCGGTGCAGAAAAAGGTTTTTTCAAGGTCAAATATTGGTTTCATCTTTGTGAACAAACAGCAGCTGAATATTCCGGCATCCTGGAATGGAAACAGTTACAATCGTGTTGCCGGACTCGAGTACAACCTGGCTAGCAGCAACAATTTTTGGAATGCGAAATTTTTCGGACAGAAATCCTTTAGCCCAAAAGCCAATGCAAATGAAGAGTTTAGTCAGGGAGTGAATTTAATATACTCGCGGAAAGCTTATCTTTTGGAGTTGACTCAACTCTATGTCGGAAAGGATTACAACGCGGAAACTGGCTATGTACCACGTTCAGATTTCATTCGGATTGATCCAAAGGCTACTTTCAAATTCTATCCACAGAAAGGAACCATAGAAAACCATGGGTTTTACGCCGAAACAGACAATTATTTTCTGCCGGGGAATTTTAAACTGTCAGACAGAAATGTCGGGCTAGATTATTTTATCAATTTCAAAAACCGGATACACCTTGAATTCAAAACCAACTACTGGTATGTATTGTTGCGGCAGAATTTTGATCCAATCAACAAGGGATTAAGCTTCCTTCAAACTGGCAGCAATTACCATTGGGGTGACGCATCAATTCTATTCAATTCTGACAACAGAAAACCTTTTAAGTATGACCTGTCAACGGGTTTTGGTGGATATTTCAATGGCAACAGGTGGTTTGTTCAGGGAGCCTTTAACTACCGTCTTCAGCCTTTTGGCTATATCTCGATATTATACAGTTACAATGAACTAATTTTGCCATTCCCATGGAACCGGACTGGCTTTTGGATGATAGGACCCAAACTCGATGTGACCTTTACCAACAACTTGTTCTTTACGACCTACGTTCAATACAACAAACAAGCTGAAAATATCAATATCAATGCCAGATTCCAATGGCGTTATAAACCCGTTTCAGATATTTTTCTTGTTTACACTGACAACTATTTTCCTGATAGCAGAAATGTAAAAACCAGAGCCCTGGTGCTGAAAATGACTTACTGGTTTAATTAAAAAAGTATTCTCATGAAAAAATTATTCTTTTTACTCTTGTTTATTGTTTTTTTGTTCGGATGCAGTACCGAAAAGCCACTGATAAATAATCCGGACAGATTAAAAGACATCGAAAGAATGCTGACCATTCAAAAGAAGCTCACATCGAATGCACAGAATCCATTTTGGAGTATTTTAGAAAAGACGACTTCAGGAAATGAAAGTCAGGCTTTAAAATTTCTTTATGCCTATATGCCGTTGAGCGATATGGCTGATTATTCGGGAGCTTTTATGCTGGCGAATGTCAGACAAAGCCTTCGCGCCAGAGAAGAGATGACCTGGGGACGTACCATCCCGGAGGAAGAATTTCTTCACTTTGTCTTGCCACCAAGGGTAAACAACGAAAATATCGATTCCTTCCGCCTGGTATATTATACTGAAATAAAGGCCAGAATCAAGGGACTTGGCATGAAGGAAGCTGCCCTGGAGATCAACCATTGGTGCCACGAGAAAGTAAACTACCGTGGAACCGATTCCAGAACAAGTGCACCAATGAGTACCATTGGTAAAACTTTCGGACGATGCGGGGAAGAGTCGACTTTTACAGTTGCCTCCATGCGGACAGCAGGTATTCCGGCACGGCAAGTCTATACTCCGCGATGGGCACACACAGACGACAACCATGCGTGGGTAGAAGTTTGGGTTGATGGGAAATGGCATTTCATGGGGGCATGCGAACCCGATACCGATCTCGACAGAGGCTGGTTCAGCGAGCCATCTCAGCGAACGATGCTTATCCATACCCGCACGTATGGCCGTTATTTTGGGACTGAGGAGGTGCTTGATGCCGAAGATCGATTTTCCGAACTGAACCTCACGGCTAATTACGCTGCCACCAAAAAAGTGATAATAAAAGTGAACAACAGCGATGGGACTATGGCAACAGGGGCAAAAGTAGAATTCAAACTATACAACTATGCGGAATTTTATCCGCTCGCGACCATACCGACAGACAGCAAAGGAGTCGCATCTTTTACCACCGGATTGGGAGATTTGATCATATGGGCCTCCAAAGAAGGGAATTATGCCTTCAAAAAACTCCATGTTCCAACAACTGACACGCTTAATTTAGTTCTGGACATGAAAGGCTTGGACAACTTTGCGCAAAACCTGGATCTGGTTCCTCCAAAAACAAGTAGGAATATTATACCTGCAAGTGAGGCGGAAAAGAAAATCAATGATAAACGTTTGGCTCAGGAAGACTCCATTCGGAACCGTTACATGGCTTCTTTCAAAGATTCTGCCTGGATACGTTCTTTCGCTAAAGATCACCAAATTTCAGCAGATACACTGCTCAAGATTTTCCGACTGAGTTATGGAAACTGGAAAGAGATGGCAAAGTACTTTCAAAATCCTCATGCAATTGACAGGCATCAGCTCCTTTCTCTGATCTGTAATGTTTCTGATAAAGACTTGAGCGATACAAAAACATCTGTACTAGAGGATCATCTGACTGCGACCGCATCAACGAACAGTCCAACATCCAAAGAAACGGAACTATTTGATAAATATGTGCTCTCACCCCGGATAGATCTTGAAATCCTATCACCATGGCGCAATTTTCTCATCAAGAGTTTAGGAAATGAAATAGCAGCAGCTACTCAAAAAGATGTAACAATCCTGATAGATTGGATCAAAACCAACATCCGCATTGACGAGGTTGCCAACAAACACTCAAGGGCACCTCTTACGCCCATTGGCGTGTACAACCTTAGAGTGGCCGATCCTCTTTCCAGGGATATCTTCTTCGTGGCAACCTGCCGTACTCTCGGTATCCCCGCAAGGCTCAATCCTGAAACCCGCTCACCGGAATACAACAAGTTAGGGGTGTGGTATCGTGCAGGTTTTGGAAATATCGTTGCATTGCCTGAGATAGGAAAGTTGCAACTTAAAAATGACGGGAAAGGCGTTATGCCACAGTACTCGCTTCATTTCACAATTGCCAGGATCACGGATGGAAAGTGCAAAACGGTGGAATTTGATGAGGGTCTAAAAGTGACCGGTTTTCCTAATCCGATTAATCTTGAAACAGGGAAATATATCCTTGTCACAGGCAAACGACTGAATGACGGATCTGTGCTGAATTCAATCACTTCGTTCGATATAAATAAAGATCAGTTGACTACCTTAAATGTTAATCTCAGACAAGAAGCAACTACTTTGAAACCAATCGGATTGATTGATCCAGCAAAGATCCAACTGATGGAGATCGGAATTAAAAATGCTGCTTCGCTTTCAATATTGATGAAAAATACCGACGCAGTCATTGTCCTGCTTGATCCCGATAGCGAACCGTCAAAACATATCCTCAACGATCTGGCTCCCTATATCGAGCAGTTTAATAATTGGAAAGGACAGTTTATCTTTGCCAATATATCCGAAAAAGGCGATAAAGTAAATGCATTTCAAAACTACAAATTACCTTTAAAAACGTGTCTTACTGTTGATTCAAGGAGGGAAATGGAATTCATGCTAACATCGCTAACCGGCAAAGAAGCAAAGAACAATCTCCCTATCGTCGTTTTCTGTCAGCCAGCAGGTGAAGTTCTGATGATCAATACAGGATATCGAATTGGAATTGGAGAAGCATTGTTGCAGAGAATAAAAGACACCGAATCTAATGCTTCGAATGGGATCTCAAAAAGTTGCATAACTCCTTGACTATAAACATTTTACTGGTTTTCCAAATTCTTTTTTCGGAAAATTTTAAGGAATTAGTCAAATATTTTCCTTTTTTAAACTTTTTTAACACAAAATATTTGGAAATGAGCACTTGAGCCCTTAAATTTGTTTTACAATTTTCATAAGTTTAGGTTAGTTAGGTTAGTTAGTTTGGTTAGTTTTAGTAAAAGGATGGAGCCGCCCGGTTCCGTCCTTTTCGTTTTTAATAGATATGGATACACTTGACAGGTTTCCAAAACCTGTCAAGTGTATTTATTAAAATAATTACATATTTTCTTAATATCATTTTTACAATTAATTAACACAAAATATTTGGCAGTAGCTTATATAGGGCTTATGTTTGTAGTACATTTTTTTTCATAAGTTTAGGTTTAGTTAGTTTGGTTAGTTTTAGTAAAAGGATGGAGCCGCCCGGTTCCGTCCTTTTCGTTTTTAATAGATTGGGATATACCTGACAGGTTTTGGAAACCTGTCAGGTATATCCCAATCTATTCGAACAGCTGGATCAGCTCATCCTTACCTATAATAGCAAAAGGATCTTTGTGATTGATAAATTCGTTGGCTAAAGCGGCCTTTTTCTCTTGCAGTAACTGAATTTTCTCCTCGATGCTCTTTTCAGAGATAAACCTGTACACAAATACTTTCTTATCCTGACCTATGCGGTGAGCACGGCTGATTGCCTGCATCTCCGAGGCAGGATTCCACCATGGATCTATGATAAATATATAATCAGCTGCAGTAAGGTTTAAGCCAACACCGCCAGCTTTTAAGGATATGAGAAAGATATTTTTGTCTACTCCCGACTGAAATTCGGCAATAACAGATTTGCGGTCAATGGTCTGGCCGGTAAGTTTGCAAAACCCCCAATCCCGCTGCTTGCACATTTCTCCAAGCAGATTCAGATGTTTGACAAAAGATGAGAATATGAGAATCTTGTGTTTTTCTGCCACAAGTACCTCTAGCATGGCAATAATTTCGTTGAACTTGCCGGATTCGATTGATGAGCCCGGATCAAGAAGCCTGGGATGAATGGCTATCTGCCTTAATCGGGTAAGGGCTTGCAAAACAACAAAAGTTGTATTCCGGGGCTCCATGTTTTCGATATTCTTGAGAAGAAAATTCCTGACAGAGGATTTTTCTGCTTCATAAAGTTCTTGTTGTTCAACCGTCATTTCTATGGTTAGCAGTTCTTCCATGACAGCAGGCAGATCGGCAGCCACTTGCTCTTTGGTCCTTCTAAGGATAAAAGGCTCAATCAGGCGGTTTAGCTTAGCCCCAGTTTCAGGATTTCTATCTCTTTCAATTGGCAACAGATAATTCTCCTTGAAAAATTTAAAACTACCCAGTTGACCCGGATTGAGAAAATTCATCTGAGACCAGAGATCGGAAAGAGAATTCTCAATGGGAGTACCTGTTAAAGTCAGCCGGTATCTGGAAGGTATCGATGAAACCGCCTTATAACTTTTTGATTCAGCATTTTTAATGTTCTGACTTTCATCCAGTATCAGGTAGAAAAAAGTATGTTTTGCCATTACTTCGCTATCGTTTCTTACCGTACCATAAGTTGTAAGGATGATGTCATAATAAAGAATTAACTGCGAAAAATCGACCTTTTCACGTCTCTTCACTCCGGAATAGGTATAAACTTTAAGCCTGGGAGCAAATTTTCTAATTTCGTTTTCCCAGTTGTGCAACAATGAAACCGGCAAAACTATCAGACTGGAAGGCTGACGATCATCGGTAGATTTACCTCCATCATTGAAAAAGTTTAGCTGACCTGCTGGGTCAGATAGAGGGAAAAAATTCAAATTAGAATTCCTTTTAAGTTTTGACAGCAAGACCAATGTTTGAAGCGTCTTCCCTAGTCCCATGTCATCGGCTAAACAACCATTCATCCCATTTTGCCACAGGTGCATGAGCCAGTTATACCCATCATGCTGATAGTTCCTTAATTGAGCGACCACTGTATCAGGGATCTCCTGAACTTTAAGTGTATGATTGGTCAAAGTATTGATCCGCTCTTGCAATTCAAGATTTCCTTGAGAAAATTGATCAGAAATCAGCATTAAATGAAAAGGTTTCAACAAGACTCTTTGAGCTTCTGTTTTTCCCAACGAGAGTATCTCGGCAAATTGAGCAAACCAAGCTTCAGGCAGGATGAATATTTCACCATTTGGAAGTTTAAATTCTCTTAAGCCATTTAATATAAGTTTTTTAAACCGAATAAATGGAAAATCCCATTCACCTATGTGTACAGTTATTTCAAGATCGAACCAGTCAATTTTATTTTGAACAGCTATTTTCAGGTCATGCCCGCCCAAAAAATATGGATGAGGCAGTTCAGTTTGGGAAATTTCAAAACCCATATTTAACAATGCCACGGAGTTGAGGTGAATCCATTCGATGGCCAAATGCAAGGATTCTTCTTGCCTGTCAGGATGAGTCTGCTCAAGTCTTAGCCCTTCGTTTAAGCCGCTCAGCCCCATCGCTCTAAGTTTATCAAGCATCTCGTTTTCCCAAAAAAGATCCCTGCTGAACGCTTCAAAAATGAATTGATCATCCCTTTTATGCAAGACAACAGCACGATGTTCTCCTTGCTTCATCTTAAGACGAATTTCATTGTAAGTGAAGTAGAGGACAAAAATGGGAAGGTCATTTAAATCTTTCTCCAGCGAAAGGGTAGCCCCTTTGACCGGATAGATTTCCTGTATTTCAAATCCTGAAATTACTACTTCATGGCATTTGATGGCATTGAGAATAAATGTTTCGTAATACCGGTCTTCCATTTTCTTTGGAATGGAAATGTACTCCTTCTCACGAAATGGAAGCAATTTGCTGGCCGAAATCTCATTAAAAAAGTAGATCTTATTTTGGTAATAGATGATACATGGCTCGTTCACAAGGATTTCGACATTCCTTCCCAACAATGAAAAATGCTCATCTCCATGACGAAGTGTCAAAAAGTAACGCGTCTCCTCCTCTAATCGGCTAAAATTAAAAACCGCACTGGTATCCTGGTAACAGAAGGCAATTAAATCCTCAGTGTAAAGATTTGCATACTTCTCTCTTTTTTGAAAGACCGGCAAATCGCCTTTTTTCAGCAAATCCAGAGCTTCTGCAACGGCACTTTCAATGTAGGTAAGAACTTTCTGCTTTACTTCATCTTTGACAATCAAGGCCAGCAACTCTTTGACCGGTTTATCCGGACAGAATTTACGGACGAGATTTTCATCGCTGTATCTTTCAGTAATCTTAACTATCCTGGATTCTAATGCGGTTAAATTTACCAATGGATCAGTCAAATCGCGGAGTCTTACCCTCCTGAGTAACCGCAAGTAAGGCTCTCCGGGTATTTGATCAGCAAAATAGGCATAAAGAAGCTGACCAAATATTCTGTGTTTGGACAAGGTAACGACAAATATATGCGACTTGCTATTCAATTGATTTTTATATAATTACAATCGTTACCCCTTCGGAACAGGCTCTGATTTGCCGTTTCATTTCATCTTTCGTGGGCATACTATATGGGCAGCCACAAGGGCAGCCCCGACATGCTCCGTTTAACTATTTTTCGTTCACAGTTCACTATTCAGTCTCCTTGTCCCCCAGTCCTTCTCACCCGCCGACCCTCTTCACTCTGTAACCATCCGCCGTTAGAAGTAAAATGGTTCGGTCGCGGAAATCCCCCTGAATTAAGATCTCACCATCTTTGACAGAACCGCCGACTCCAAATTTCGACTTCAGTTTTTTGCCCAACTCTGCAAGATCTTCTTCGGTTCCAATAAATCCGGCAATTAGTGTAACAACCTTACCTGCACGTTGCTTTTTGTCAAGCATTACTTTCAAATTTTGCTTGGATGGAATAAGTGTCTCCTGAACAGCATCATCCTGAGAAAACTTGAAGTCAAAATTTTCAGATGTAGAATAGACGACTCCCTCCCTGTTTTTTCGTTGTTGGTTTTGTGGCTTCATGGATCAGCACCATTATAATATTGTTGTTCAACAAAGTTTGACACTTTTCGCGACTAGAAATAAGAGCAAAAAGTTTGAAAGAAAAGCAAACAACAAAGATAGTAGTTTAGATTCTGGGATGGATGTTTATTTAATAATATTTTAAACTGCACGATATTTTTCCCCAATTGTTCATTCGGGGTGAAATGAATCAATCGAAATCGCTATTTTTGAACGATTTTTTTCAATTTTTATGTAAGCATGAAGGGGTCTACCGGATGCTTCTGGATCAAACAAGATGATTTTAAACCATATGCGAATCAAAGCTCGCCGGAATGAGATAGATTATTCCATCTGACCTTTGAAAAACAAATTATTTACTCATGAACAGAATCGTAGAAAAGGAATATTTTTCAGACAAGGTTATCCGTCTTGTGGTAGAGAATCCAAAGATTGCACGTTCAAGGAAAGCCGGCAACTTTGTCATTCTGAAAATAGGTGAAAAGGGAGAACGATTTCCTTTGACCATTGCGGACGCTGATCCCGTTAAAGGGACCATCACGCTAGTGGTACAAATTGTTGGTGTAAGTTCAGCGAAACTTGCAGCACTTGAAATTGGCGACAGCATCACCGATTTAGTCGGACCATTGGGTAAACCCACCGACATTGAACTAAAAGGCACAATTCTGGCTTGTGGCGGGGGTGTTGGCGTTGCGCCACTGTTACCCATTGTCGAAGCTTTTAAAAAGGCTGGAAACAGGGTTATTTCGGTCATCGCCGCCAGAAGTAAAGACCTTATCATTCTCGAAGATCAGATCAGACGATGGTCTGATGAAGTGATTGTCATGACCGACGACGGGTCCTATGGCCAACAAGGTCTCATTACCGCCGGAATGGAAGAGGTGATACACCGCGAAAAAATTGACGAGTGTATCGTGATCGGTCCAGCCATCATGATGAAATTTGCCTCACTCACAACCAAGAAGTATGCCATTCCTACCCAGGCCAGTCTCAACTCGATTATGGTGGACGGTACCGGTATGTGTGGAGCCTGCAGGGTAACAGTCGGAGGAAAGACCAGGTTTACCTGCGTTGACGGACCAGAGTTCGATGCCCACGAAATTAATTTTGATGAGATGCTGATGCGTTTGGGTGGCTACCGTGCAGAGGAGGTTATCGCCAACAACAAATACAATCAAAAATAGAGATAAGAAGATGTCATTAGACCCCGAATACCTTAAAAACGAACGCAGTCAGGAGTGGAGAGCCACCTTGCGTTCAAAAACGAAGAACAAAGAAAGAACTGCCATTCTTCGTGTACACATGCCTGAACAGGCTCCAGAAATAAGGGTAAAATACCAGGACCGGGAAGTGAACCTTGGAATTACTGCAGATCAAGCTGCGCTGGAGGCCTCACGTTGCATGGATTGTGTGACCCCAACTTGTATAGAAGGCTGCCCTGTCAACATCAACATCCCAAAATTCATCAAACTTATTGAAAACGGAGATGTTCTTGGAGCTGCGGCCACTCTGAAGGAAACCAATGCCTTGCCTGCAGTTTGCGGCAGGGTTTGCCCGCAGGAAAAGCAGTGCGAATCGAAATGCTTTTACGTGGAAAAGATGAATCTTGAATCGGTGGCCATCGGCCATCTTGAAAGATTTGCTGCCGATTTTGAGAGGGCATCAGGTACTTCAAATATTCCAAAAACAGCAGCTCCCAATGATATCAAGGTCGCCACTGTTGGATCTGGTCCGGCCGCACTATCCTTCGCTGGCGATATGGTTAAGAATGGATATGATGTAACTGTTTTTGAGGCTCTTCACGAAATTGGCGGTGTGCTGAAATATGGAATCCCTGAATTCAGGCTTCCGAACGCTATTGTCGATTTTGAGCTGGATAACCTGAAAAAGATGGGAGTAAAATTCGAGACCAACTTCATTGTAGGTCGTACTGCCTCCTTCGACGATTTGCGCGAAGAAGGCTATCAGGGCTTTTTCCTCGGTAGTGGAGCTGGTCTTCCCCGTTTCATGGACATTCCGGGTGAAAATTTCAACGGCATACTCTCCTCCAACGAATACCTCACCCGTGTCAACCTGATGGGTGCCAACTCTGAATCTAGCGACACACCAGTCATCCTGGGCAAAAGAGTGGCGGTTATTGGTGGTGGCAATACAGCCATGGACTCTGTGCGTACGGCACTCCGTCTTGGTGCAGACAGGGCTATGATCATTTATCGCCGGTCGGAAGCTGAGATGCCTGCTCGTATAGAAGAGGTTAAGCATGCCAAGGAAGAGGGCGTTGAATTTATGAACCTCTGCAATCCGCTGGAATACTTTGCGGATGAGAAGGGGATGGTCAACAGGATGCAGCTCAACAGAATGGGTCTGGGTGAACCGGATGCCTCAGGACGCAGAAGACCTATCCCTATCGATGGATCAGAATTCGAGCTGGATGTTGATTTGGTCATCGTTGCGGTAGGTGTTTCTCCCAATCCGCTGGTTCCTTCCTGTCTGCCAGATTTGAAAGTCTCCAAATGGGGAACCATAGTGGTCGACGAGGATAAAATGCAATCTTCTATCAATGAAATGTTTGCCGGTGGTGACATCGTAAGAGGAGGAGCCACAGTTATTCTTGCCATGGGAGACGGACGAAAGGCTGCCGAGAATATGCATATTTATCTTCAGAATAAAATTTCAAATACGACTAAATTCAATTGATATGCCGGATATAAGTATAAAATATTTGGGCCTTGAGCTGAAAAGTCCGGTGATTGCCGGCAGTTGCAGTTTAACCAACTCGATTGATCACCTCAAAGCCATCGAAAAGGCCGGAGCCGGGGCAGTAGTCCTGAAATCCGTCTTCGAAGAGGAGATTTACCTCGAATACGCACATGAATTTGATAAACTGGGTCCGATGGACAACAATCTGGAGTTTCTGGATTATTACGACCTGGAAATCAAGAAGGAGAACCTCAAGAATTATCTTCAGCTAATCACAGATGCCAAGGCGCAACTCTCCATACCGGTAATTGCCAGCATCAACTGTGTCACATCTCAGGAATGGGGCTTCTTCGCAAAGAAAATTGAAGCCGCCGGAGCAGATGCGCTGGAGTTGAACCTGTTTATCTCACCATCCGATCTTTCTCAGAGCAGCCAGGATAATGAGGGCACCTATTTTGACATTATCACCCGCGTTACCCAAAAAATCTCGATTCCTGTATCGGTAAAAATAAGCCCATACTTTTCAAATCTTGGTGGGATGATTCGCGATATCTCCTTCTCCGGGGTGAAAGGCATCGTTCTTTTCAACCGATTTTACTCCCCCGACATCGACATCGACAGAGAGTATATCCATGGAGCAAATGTATTGAGCCATGAGTCAGACTACCTCTTGCCATTGCGTTGGGTGGCAGTCATGTCCAACAGGGTCAATTGCGATCTGGCCTCCTCAACAGGGGTACATCAATGGGAAACTGCAGTCAAAATGATACTGGCAGGATGCAATGCTGTTCAGGTAGTTTCTGCACTTTACGAAAAGGGCTTCGGCTTCATTGAGGAGATCAACCTGCAGCTTGCTGCCTGGATGACGGCTCATAATTACGAAACTATTGATAACTTTAGGGGAAAATTAAGTCAGGAGAACTCTGTCAATCCTGCTGAATTTGAGCGCGTTCAATTCATGAAGAATTTTGGCGAATACAAATAAGGTCAATAATCCGGCTCCGATGACTGTTAACTTTGGCTCTGCAAAAGAAGATTCGGGAAGTACAAAACTAAAGCACTTCCTCTTTATTCTTTTGATGCTGTTTGCTACTTTATATTCCTTTGGGCAGGAGAACAACAGTTTTGAAAAGGTGGTAATTGGCGATGCCCGATTTATCCTTCATACGGTCGAAAAGAATCAAACCCTCTATTCAATTTCCAGAGTTTACGACTGTTCGCAGGAAGAGATTCTTGCCGTCAACAAAAACATCACTGGAATTATTAAAAAAGGGATGGTGTTGAAAATCCCTGATCATACCTACCAATCACCCCAGTCGGCAAAGATCGATGAAAGTAAATTTGTTAAATACGTAACCGTCAGTGGAGACAATTACTACCAGCTAAAACTCAAATACGGAGTTGACGAAGAGGAATTGTTGAAGTTTAATCCAGACTTAAAGGATGGGCTGAAAGCTGGCAAGGTCATCCTGATCCCTCTCAAATCAAAATCAAAAGACGAAGCGGAGGAAACTTCAAAGGAAACGCCAACCAAAGAGGCAACAGTCAAGGAATCCTTTACAAAAGAGACCACTCCCCTATTTAAATCAAAAGGGACTGATCAAATTTTGAACGTCGGGCTGTACCTACCCATTTCTGCTGCCGTGACTGATAGTTTGAAGCCTACAGCCAAATCGCTGAGTTTTCTTGCATTCTATCAGGGGGCACTTCTGGCTGTTGACCAGCTTTCCAAAAGCGGACTCAAGGTTAAGATATACGTGTACGACACAGAAAAGAACACATCGAATGTTGAAGCTCTGCTTAAAAAACCTGAATTTTTATCACTCGATCTTATCATCGGTCCGGTATACCCTGAAAATCAAAAGGTAGCATCCGAGCTAAGTGCAAAGAACAGAATTCCGATGGTTTCTCCTCTGTCCGCTGATGAAAAATATGCCAGGACCAATCCATACTATTTTCAGGTCAATCCGGCAAAATACATCAGAATTGAGACCACAGCCGAATATATCCTAAAGGAGTTTCCGAAAGAGTCAATCATCTTTCTGGAAGGCGAATACGGCGGCTCAGATACCCGACAGATTCGCGAATATCTTTCCAGGAAAAGGGGCGTCCCTGAATCCGCTGGCGGACTTACCCAAACTTACAATTTATGGTCAAAAGGGACGGCAGATCTTGAATTACTTTTGAAAACTGACAGTCCGAATATTTTGGTCATGGCCGATATCAATGAAGTCAATGTCAGCATCGCGATGAACAGGCTCACTCTCTTGTCAAAAAAATACCCACTTATTCTCGTTGGACTCCAGGAATTTACACGCATGCCGAGCATTGAAACTGAGAATCTGCACAATGTGAACCTCCGCTATCTTTCTACTTTCTTTGTCAATTACAATCTACCTGCCGTCGCTGCATTCGTAGATAATTTCAAAACTGAATTTGGAACTGAGCCTTCTTTGTTTGCCTTCCAGGGATATGATATTTCGACCTTTTTCCTGAAATCGTTGCATAAAAATGAAAAACTCTCTGCCAAACAGGCTTCCGATGAAGCCACCGGTTTGTTGCATGCAACCTATCATTTCAAAAAACTCTCAGATTTTGGCGGATACACCAACAACAGTTTCACGGTAGTTGAGTATGCAAATACTTTTGAGGTAAAAGCCCTGGGAAATATCCGGATAGGAAACTAAAGCACACACAAAAAAAAAGCTCCATAAAAAGGAGCATTTTTTTTGTGTGTGCTTTAGTTTCAGTTACTTATGATCAACTGAATACATATGTGAGATCAGGTCAACTACTTTGTTTGAATAGCCCCACTCGTTGTCGTACCATGACACAACTTTCACGAAGTTGTCGTTCAATCCGATGCCTGCACCGGCATCAAAAATCGATGTGCGAGGATCAGTGACGAAATCGGTAGAAACCACATCATCTTCTGTGTATCCAAGGATTCCTTTCAATTCACCTTCAGAAGCCGCTTTCATAGCAGCACAAATAGCTTTGTAAGGAGCTGCCTTTTCCAGGCGGCAGGTAAGGTCAACAACAGACACGTCGGGTGTTGGAACACGGAAAGCCATACCAGTCAGTTTACCGTTCAATTCTGGAATCACTTTTCCAACTGCTTTAGCGGCACCTGTTGAAGAAGGAATGATGTTTTGAGCTGCCCCACGGCCGCCTCTCCAATCCTTTGTGGAAGGACTGTCAACAGTTTTCTGTGTAGCTGTTGTGGCATGAACGGTGGTCATTAAACCTTCGATGATACCAAAATTATCATGTAATACTTTGACAATCGGAGCAAGGCAATTGGTGGTACATGATGCATTGGATACAAAGTTCATGTCTGTTGTATATTTTCCATGGTTCACGCCCATAACAAACATTGGGGTATCATCTTTGGAAGGGGCTGACATGATAACTTTCTTTGCACCAGCGTTCAGGTGAGCCTGGCATTTCTCTTTGTCAAGAAACAGACCGGTAGATTCGACAACATACTCGGCACCGATTTCATTCCATTTCAAATCTGCAGGATTTCTCTCAGAGGTAACGCGGATTTTCTTTCCGTTTACAACCAAAAAGCCATCTTCAACAGAAACAGTTCCTTTAAAGCGACCGTGTGTAGAGTCGTATTTCAGCATGTAAGCCATGTAGTTAACATCGATGAGGTCGTTGATTCCAACGATTTCCACATCATTTTTTTCAACAGCGGCACGGAAAACCAGTCGGCCAATTCTGCCGAAACCGTTAATACCAACTTTAATCTTAGACATAATGTATTCGTTTTGAGAATTATAGAAGTATAAAACACTTTTTGTAAAAAGCATTGCAAAGTTAATGATATAAATTCATTTTCTTAATCAATAAGGATCTGCTATAGACCTCTTTTTACAAATTGTTAACGTATAGATGAAGAATTAGAAAGATATCAATGTTTCTGCCAGGTATGAGTTTTTTTAGCAGCCTTGGGTTGATAGGTGCAACCGCAACTCTTGCACTGGACAAAAAGAATGGCGACCACCAGCAAAAGCGAAAAAATGAGGAGTAATTTTTTCATGTGTTGTTTTGACAAAATATCGGTCAAAATTTCAGCGCTTCAACCAAACATTCGTATGTTTAGCTGCTTTGGGTTTGTATGTACACTCTTTGCTTTTGCATTGCACCAAAAGCATTACAACCACTAAAAGCAGAGAAAAAATGACAAGAATTTTTTTCATGAGAATGTGATTTGGGTATAGCAACAGGTCAAAAGAACTTCAGCAAATATATTCATTCTTTTGCTGAACACAAACGTTTTGAGGTATAATCTTAGGAAAAACGGGATTCAAAAAGGGCTGGTCTAAGGATTGACCAAGAGAGCCGATGACGAGAATTGAACTCGTGACCCCTTCCTTACCAAGGAAGTACTCTA
>JBAXED010000012.1:0-51604 GCA_037140615.1 Prolixibacteraceae bacterium | reverse complement strand
AAATGCCCAGTAATGTTGAAGCTGCAGGAATTCCGGTTTTTTCGATGAAACTCAGAAGTTCTTTTTCGGCACCTGAGAGCAGTACTCCCTGACCGTAAATCAAGTATGGTTTTTTAGCGGCATTGATCAGGTCGGCCGCATTCTTCAAATGCTTCTTATTAGTTGGAAACTCCGGTACATAGGAACGAACCTTTGTACATTTTTCATAGGAAAACTGCAGCTTCCCAAACTGTGCATCTTTGGTAATATCCAGCAGAACTGGTCCGGGACGACCTGTTGAAGCGATGTAGAAAGCTTTTGCAAAGGCTTCGGGAATTTCGTCCGGACTGGTAATCTGATAGTTCCATTTAGTTACCGGCATAGAGATACCGATCACGTCGGATTCCTGGAAGGCATCAGTGCCGAGTAACCCGGAAGTTACCTGTCCGGTGACACACACCAACGGCGTAGAATCGATCATCGCATCGGCAATACCTGTGATCAGGTTTGTAGCCCCCGGACCAGAAGTAGCGAAACAAACGCCTACTTTGCCGGAAACTCGGGCATAGCCCTGTGCGGCATGAACAGCACCTTGCTCATGGCGAACCAGCACATGCTTAACGGCATGACCGAAGTCGTACAAAGCGTCATATATGGGCATGATGGCTCCACCAGGGTAACCAAATATAGTGTCAACCCCTTCAGCTACCAGGGAGCGGACCACTGCCTCCGACCCTGACATCTCAACGGGTTCTTTCGGACTATTTTTTATTTTCTCATTTTTAGTTGTCATATCTGATCATATTTGAAATAAGAAGTTCTACTATCTATTCTTTAATCTATAAAACAATTTCATTCTTCGTTTCACCGTTTCCCGTTTCCCTCTTCTCTCTTCCTTCTGCCCGTTTCCCTGTTTCTCCGTTTCTCCGTTTCAAGGCAGCACTCGCCCACTCTCCCCCTCGACAAGTCGCCCTCTCTTATTCTAGCAAGCGAATCGCTCCTAAGTCCGCCGACGAAACATTTTGCGCATATGCTCTCAACGCCTTACTTACCTCCCGCTTCCTGGAAACAGGTTTATAAGCAACATTTCCGCGTGCTTTTTGTTTGGCAATTCGCGACGCCAGTTCCTGGTCGCTGACTATCAATTCGATGGATCTCCCCGGAATGTCGATGACAATTTTGTCGCCATCTTCGACCAGGGCAATCTCTCCGCCAGCTGCTGCTTCGGGTGAGACGTGACCAATTGAAAGTCCGGATGTACCTCCGGAGAATCGGCCATCTGTGAGCAAGGCACAAACTTTATCCAGTTTCCGTGATTTTAAATAGGAAGTTGGATAGAGCATTTCCTGCATCCCCGGACCGCCTTTCGGTCCTTCGTAGCGGATAATAACTACATCACCGGCTTTTACTTTTCCTTCCAGGATACCTGTGCAGGAATCTTCCTGGGATTCGAAAACACGGGCCGTTCCTTCGAAGTGGTAAACAGAAGAATCAACTCCTGCAGTTTTCACGATACACCCGCTGCGGGCAATGTTTCCGTACAAGACGGCTAGTCCGCCCTCCTTCGAAAATGCAGAATCCACTTCGCGGATGCAGCCTTTCTGACGATCAAGATCCAGATCTGTGTAATATTTTTCCTGCGAACCCAATACCAGGTTGCGTCCTAAGTTTCCGGGCGCCGAAGCGTACCATTTTTTTGCTTCCGAGCCATCGCCAACCCTTAAGACATCCCATTTTTCTATGGCAGCTGCCAGGGTTGGCTCATCCACCCGTGACACCTGAAGGTTCAGTAAATTTTTTCTTTCGAGTTCTCCAAGGATACCCATGATACCGCCGGCCCGGTTTACATCCTGAACATGATAGGCTGAGCTTGGTGCCACTTTGCAGATGCATGGCACACTGCGAGACAAATCGTCCATATCTTTCATGGTAAAATCGACTTCAGCTTCGTGGGCGATGGCTAATAAATGCAGCACAGTATTTGTGGATCCGCCCATCGCAATATCGAGGGTCATGGCGTTCATGAAGGCGGCACGGGTCGCGATGGAGCGCGGTAAAACACTCTCGTCACCTTCATGGTAATATGCATTTGTGATTTCGACGATGCGTTTGGCCGCCTTTTCGAAAAGTCTTTTTCTGTTAGCGTGAGTTGCCACGATGGTGCCATTTCCCGGAAGGGATAGGCCCAGGGCTTCGGTGAGGCAGTTCATGGAGTTGGCAGTGAACATGCCAGAGCAGGATCCGCAGGTCGGACAGGCATCTTGTTCCACTTCAGAAAGCAGCTGACTGTCGACCGAATCGTCGGCACCCATCACCATGGCATCGACCAGGTCGTATTGCTTGCCGCGGATTTCGCCGGCTTCCATCGGTCCGCCGGATACAAAGATCGAGGGGATGTTCAGGCGCATAGAGGCCATCAGCATGCCCGGGGTAATTTTGTCGCAATTTGAGATGCAGATCATGGCGTCGGCCTGGTGGGCGTTGACCATGTATTCGACGCTGTCGGCAATCAGATCGCGGGAGGGAAGTGAGTATAGCATGCCGTTGTGCCCCATGGCAATTCCGTCGTCGATGGCGATGGTGTTGAATTCAGCGGCAAAGCATCCTTCGGCTTCAACGAGCTTCTTGACCATCTGGCCGATCTCATGCAGGTGCGCATGACCAGGCACAAACTGCGTGAAAGAGTTGACAATGGCGATGATAGGCTTGCCAAAATGGTGCTCCTTCATGCCATTGGCACGCCACAAGCTTCTGGCTCCTGCCATTTTACGCCCTTGTGTAGATTGATTGCTTCTTAACCCTTTTTGCATAATTTTTTCTTAAAAAAAGAACCTTTCTCGTTTTGTTGAGAAAGGTTCATCTATATTTTGTCATCACAAAGACTTAACCTCCTCAACCAGCACAGACGAGAATTAGAATAACCACGAGGAGGAGACTGTCAAAGGATATTTTCATAATCTTTATTACTCAAAAGTCAAATTATTGTTTCAGATTAATACAAATGATTTTATTTGCATCATTACTGCGACAAAAGTATCAATAAAAAATTGAACACAAAATAAAATTGTAAGTAATCAAGGTTAAATAATTAATAAATCAAAGATTTTTATCTCTTTTCGTTATGGTCTGTGAATTATAGAATATTTTAACCAAAAATTCAAAATTCATTTTTACAAGATGAAACGAGTCTTGAGAATTGCTTCTCGCTCAAGAGAATGATTATTGGCGAGTTCCATCTGGCCAATGAAAGACAAATTATAAACAGATGAAATACCCATGAGAATATGTTCACATCAACCGATAATGAATATATGGGTATTCCATGCGACCTATAAAAATCAAATTATATACGCATGAATAACTGTATTCGTGCGGTAGATTTTATTTCTATTGCATTTATCAGATATATAGGCATTTAAATAGGTAAATTAATGATTGCAGAATTTGTCCACAAAATGTCCATGCATATTTTGAACATTTCTTGAATTATTATGTTCCTTTAACATTAGAAAATTTGTAAGTATTTGAACCTAATTTTAATAAAAATGGCAATTGGCAATAGTATTACTCAAAAAAGAGATGAAGGAATTCCAATTCTGATACCTGAAGAGAGTGTTTTAGAGGGATTTATTAAAACAAAAAAGTCCTTTAGGATTGAAAGTAATTTTTATGGAACCTTGCTTTCCACTCAAAAAGTTATTATTGATACAAATTCAATTCTGAGTGGTGACGTAATCTGTTCGGAATTGATCATTAGTGGGACTTTTAGTGGAAATATTTTTTGCACAGGTAAAATTGAATGCCACGGCAATGCCAAAATTACCGGAAAGGTATATACAAAGTTGTTCCAGAATGAAGATTCATGCGATTTGAACTGTGTCATTCAGGTTCCAAACAATGAAATATTTCAAACAATAAAGGATTTGTTGTTGAATATTGATTCGGTGAGTAAACTCTCAACAGATGCCACACTTGGAAAGATAAAGGAGCTTTTTCTTACGAATGTTTATACCTATTCCAAACCTGCTCCAGAAGGTAAAAATGGCTTCACTTCAATGCCTGCAGAGGTTGAAAAAATAGCTGTGCCAGAGTTTGCCCACTGAAGATCTCCGTGTTTGAACAACCCGTGCGATTAGTCCTGGTAAATAGTCAGCAGTATTGATTCCAGAAGTTTGGCAGTCTCGGCAGACTTAAGGCTGAAATTGTTGAGCAGAATCGCGAAGAGAACCGTTTTTCCGCTTTTGGTCTTCAACATTCCCGCAATGCTTCTGACCCGGGACATTGATCCGGTTTTAGCCGTGACATTTTTTTCGAGCGGCGTTCCCTTGAATGAATGACGAAGCGTGCCATCAACTCCGGCGATTGGAAGTGCACCAAAGAAGATTGTCCGGTATTTGCTATCGTACATTATTTTCATTGTCTCAACCAAGGTTTTGGGAGTAAGTGCATTACTTCTGGAGAGGCCGCTTCCGTCGACAGGAAAGAATCCTTTTGTATCAATCCCCTTATCGAGGCAAAATTGCTGGTAGGCTTCGATGCCTTTCGCTACAGTCGGTTCATTGTGGCTTTTTCGGCCAATTTCGCACAGGAGGTGCTCTGCGTATAGGTTCAGACTCTCCTTGTTGAGCGGTACGATCAGGTCTTTCAAGAGTGGAGACAATTGTGTTCCGATTATTGTGCAATTAATACTCTCGCCAGTCCCTGCTTTGGCAATACTTCCAAAGATTTCAACGCCTGCCTCTTTAAGCTTTTTTATAAATGTCAGCGCGGCGACGAGTGGTGGATCGGGCATAGCAGCTTTGACCACAAAATCGGTCTCTCCAGCGGGGATTGTTCCCTCGATGGATTGCTGCGTCGAACCAGGTGCTCCGTACACAATTGTATTATCACCAGCTTCAGCGGATGCGATGACAAGATTTTCCAGTTTGAGGTCTTTTATCTCAGGATCGATGTATTTGATGGTCGCTTTTGATTCCGGAGTTTTGGAAGAAGCAAAATGGATGTTGTAAAGATTGTCCCCAAAAGTTAGGGCGGAGACTCCTGCTCCATAATAATTCCCGATATCTTCCCATCCCCAATCGCCCGGGATCGAAGCACGCTGCATGGATGATAGATCAATCAAAAGGTTGCCATTGATTTTCTTAATGCCTCTCTTCTTAAGCTCGGAGATCCAGTTATCAAAGCAATTCTTGTAGTGGTCTTCGAAAAAAGAGGAGTAGAAAGCCGGGTCGCCACCCCCTTTCATGATAAGATTTCCGGTAAGGGTATTGGTTTGAAGGTCAAGGTTACCTGCATATGAAAGTGTTGTCGAGAAAGTATAGTCCGGACCCAGTACCTCCAGAGAAACTGCAGTGGTAAACAGTTTCATTACGCTGGCAGTGGAGAGGGATTTCTGTGGAGTCTCTACAAGCTTATTGCCTGAGTTGGCATCTATGGCATAAATACTGTAGGAGGTTGTTTTTAAATTTTCGGTGGCAAAGAGATGATCGGCAGGACTTTGTTGCGCAAAGGCAATCTGCAAAGAGTTGGCGCAAAAAAGAAAGAAGAGTATATATTTCCTCATTTTTGGTGATTGATTGAAGTTTTTTACAAAGATAAATATCCAGGTAAGAGTAGAAAATTTCAGAACCAATAACCCAGCGAGAGGAACGGGATTAAGTCTTTTTCTATGCTCGATAAACTCATGTTAAATTCCAGCGGACCAACTGCACTATCATATGCGGCATTCAATCCAAATCCGTAAATGGTCTTTTGGTTGCTTAAAAAGAGTTTATCTTCAGTGTACATCCCGATATCCCCCGTCAGAGAAACGTAAATCTTCTCCCACATTCTCAATCTTGCTTCAAGCCTGGCGGTTCCTACACTTGCGGTATTTATCTCCATCCTGTGCAATCCGTTAAAAGGAACATTGTTCTCCATATAGTCGGTCTGCTGCACTCCACCCAGGAAAGTTCTGTGGAAATAGGATTCATTGTCCCCAAAAACCAATCTGCTGTTAATTGTATAGAGCAGAGTGATGCGATCAGAAATGGAACGAGCCCTTTTGAAGTAGAAATCGCCTAATAAAACAGGCGTTACAAACCCATTGTTGAGCAAAAGCTTTGCACCCCCGCTGATATTTGTTCCTTTGGTCGGGAAATATATTTTGTTCAGACGACTGTGTTCAATCTTGGCAAAAAGGTTGAAATATACTTTGTCTTTGATGTGGTAACCGCTAGTATCGCCAATGGCAGATGTTAAATTATAATAGTCCATCGAAGTGCCTAAAGTAAAACGGGTGGCATCTGTGATGAAAGAGTGCCCGGCTAGTTTGAGGTTAAGAAGTGACATGTCAATTTCTGCAGTTTTATTTCCTGCCTTGTATCTGTAAAACCGGTCTGATACATACATTAATTTAGAGAAAAAACCAGGCTTCCAACCTCTGTCAATCGAATATTGTCCGGCAAACATAGGGAATTGGGATAGCTTGGCATCCATGGAAAACCGTGATCCAAAGAAATTCTGGTTTCTCAAGGTAATATTGACAAGCATGGCCGCTTTCATCTCTGAATCATAGTGCAGTCCGGCATTAATTTTATTGTTTTTACGCTCTTTGACCTCCACTTTGAGCGTCTTCTTTTTGGCTCCAACCAGTTGGTAATTAACGTATTCGTAATTTCCGGTAGAATAGAGCCTCGAAATGCCATTTTTAAGGTGCTCAAGCGTGACATGCTGGTCACGCTTGATCCCGGTCTGACCGAGATAGAAGGCAATTTTGGCTCTGTCAGTTCCTGTCACTTCAATCTGACTAATGACCAGTGTTGTATCTTTATTAATCTCTTTATGAATGGTTCTGGGTTTGGCAAACACTCCAAGCGAATCCCGTAACCTGATAAGCTGAGGCAAAACTCTTCTTGCCGCATCTTCGCCACGTTTTATCAGAGCCTCGGCAGATTCGGCACTAAAACTTGCTGCAGAATATCCACGGATGTATGGACGGATGTAAATATCCACTTCTTTGGCATTCTTCATGCTTCTTTGCTGACCCATAAAATTTATCATCTGGGAAACAACTTGCGGAATGCCTTTTATATCCTCGTTGGTCATTAAGCTGTCCATGATATCCACTCCTATAATCTTATCTGCCCCCATTTCCCTACACCTGTCTGCAGGATAGTTGTTGACAATGCCACCATCCACGAGCATTTGGCCATTGATTTCAGTGGAGGTGAAGGCAACCGGGATCGACATGCTGGCACGTATGGCTTTGGCAATATATCCTTTGTCCAAAACCACTTCCTGACCATTGGTCAAATCGGTAGCAATGCAAAGGAATGGAGTAGGTAGTTTAGAAAAATCATACACATCATGAAATCCAATGGTCAGGAATGAGATGAGCTCCATGGCATTCTGGCCATTGAGGATGCCATTGGAGAGAGCCAGTTTTTTCTCCTCGAAAGGAAAACTGACATTGTACCGCGACTCATCCAACTGGTCGAAGGGGGTAATAAATTCCGATTTATATTCATTGCTCAGCAGACTGTTCCAATCCTGACCTTTGACGATCTTCTCGAGTGTAGCTGCATCATATCCACAGGCATACAATCCTCCTATTATGGCACCAATGCTTGTCCCGGCAATGTAATCAATGGGAATTTTTGCCTCTTCCAATACTTTTAATACGCCAACATGGGCAAATCCTTTTGCTCCGCCACCGGATAATACCACGCCGATTTTAGGTCTCTGGCTTTTGGTTTGCGCCATGATCAGAACTGACAATCCGAGTAATAAAAATGTGAACAGTGACCTTTTCATCTCCTATAGCTAATCATATCATTAACATAACACCTAATTAAACGAAATTCCTTCAACAAATGTTTTTTTTAATCTTAAATTAAGGGTAAATTTTACCAAGGCTGTCTTGGTAGTAGTATTGCCTGAAAAGCGAACTAGCTCAAACATATAAAATACAAAATACGATTTAAAAATGTTTAAGCATAAACAGTTTTTTTTCTGGTAAAAGAGCAGATTGCCATCGTCCAATTTAATACTTTTCAAAATGAAAACTCAAATTAATTTCCGGTTTGGTCATCAACTACAGTTTATTTTACTCTTGCTGATCATCGTTTGGTGCAGCGGTCTTAAGGCTGCTGAAAACTTGAAAAATGTTCCAGACTCCCTTAATTATGCACAATACAAAGGTTCTGTAATAGACATTGAATCTAGAAAATCACTTGGTTTTGCTACGCTGACACTGGAAGGTACTAACCTATCCACGGTTGCCAACAGCGACGGCGAATTTTCATTCAAGGTTCCGGTATTAAAAACAGATGGAAATGTCATCGTTTCTTACCTCGGTCATAAGGATAAAGTCATCCGGCTCTCTTCCATGAAACCGGAAAAGAACAAGATCGAGCTTGAGTTGCTTACGGTCACGCTCAGCACGATCAATGTCCATCCAAAAGATCCTGATTTGCTCATGCGTTCAATCATGAACAGACGGGCTGAGAATTTTAGCGATGATCAGAACAAAATGATCGTTTTCTACCGCGAGACGATCAAAAAGAACAAAACTTATGTTTCCTTATCGGAGGCTGTGCTGGATCTCTACAAACAGCCGTGCCTCTCCTCCAGGTCCGATCAGATCGAACTTTCCAAAGGAAGAAAAAATACGGATTACACCCGGCTGGATACCATTTCATTCAAGTTGCAAGGCGGTCCATATACTTCCGTTATGCTGGATATTATGAAAAATCCCGAGATGGTTTTCACCGACGACATGATGGGAAACTATGAATTTTCCATCGAAAACATCTCCAAAATTGGGGAGAGATTGATGTATGTCATCGATTTCAAGCAAAGGGAATTCGTCAAAGAACCACTATACTTTGGCAAATTGTACGTCGATACCGAATCCCTGGCCATCATAAGCGCCACCTTTAGTCTCAATGTTGCAGACAAAAATGCTTCTTCTGATCTGTTTATCCGCAAGAAACCCGTAGGCGCCAAGGTATATCCAACGGAGGCCACTTACCAGGTCAACTACCGTGAAAAAGATGGAAAATGGTTTTTTGGCTATTCCAGGGCGGAGATTATCTTCAAAATTGAATGGAAGAAGCGACTCTTCAATACGCATTACGCCAGCACCATCGAGATGGCTGTGACCGATTGGACAAAGAGTCCGGTGAAGAACGCAAAGCCTAATGATCGCCTAAAGCCTTACGTCGTCATGATGGATGAAGTGTCAGGATTTGCAGATCCGGAGTTCTGGGGAGTGTACAATGTGATTGAACCAGAAAAGCCAATTGAGCAGGCGATCAAAAAAATTCAACGAAAGATGAAGAACAATTAGATCCGTTTTAGCAACATTTTTAAAACAAGCGGGGTGACTAATAATCACCCCGCTTGTCGTATGTATTTCCCTAAAATTCACAACATGATTTTTACATTAACAATTTGCCCTGAAATGAGCTGTTTGCTGAATTTTCTAACAGTTTAACTAACTTTGTCCGGTTTTTATCGAATATTTAGTTATCATTCAGGTAACGAACAGATTGTATCACTTTAATATCACACAAAATGTTAATAAGTAAAGTCCTGGGAAGAGAAATTCTGGATTCACGCGGTAACCCTACCGTGGAAGTTGAAGTAACCCTTGAGAGCGGTTTTGTTGGCCGTGCTGCTGTACCCTCCGGAGCATCAACCGGAGAAAACGAGGCCATTGAGCTTCGCGACGGCGACAAGAAAAGATACCTTGGCAAAGGCGTATTGAAAGCAGTAGAAAATGTAAATACGCACATTGCAGATGCAGTATTAGGAATGAGTGCACTGAACCAGGTTGCGCTTGACCATGCACTGATTGCACTCGACGGAACAAAAACAAAATCCAAACTGGGAGCCAATGCCATCCTTGGAGTTTCCCTTGCTGTTGCCAAAGCTGCAGCTGCTTACCTTGAAATGCCGCTTTACCGTTACATCGGTGGTGTCAATGCAAGAATTCTTCCTGTTCCTATGATGAACATTATCAATGGTGGTTCTCACTCAGATGCCCCCATCGCTTTTCAGGAATTTATGATTCGCCCCATTGGTGCTACCTCTTTCCGCGAAGCTTTGAGAATGGGCGCTGAAGTTTTCCATAGCCTCAAAAAAGTATTGCACGACCGCAACCTCAGCACTGCTGTTGGCGACGAGGGTGGTTTTGCTCCAAAACTGGATGGCACTGAAGATGCCCTGAACAGCATCATCCTGGCCATCAAAAATGCAGGATATAAACCGGGCCGCGCCGAAGAAGGTGGAGAAATTTCCATCGGACTCGATTGTGCAGCTTCTGAGTTTTACAAAGATGGCATTTACAACTATGCCAAATTTGAAGGTGCCAATGGTGCCAAACGCAACAATGTTGAGCAGGTCGAATTTTTGGCTTCTCTGGTTGCCAACTTCCCGATCGATTCTATCGAAGACGGATGTTCTGAAAACGACTGGGACGGTTGGGTCTTGCTTACAGAGAAATTGGGCGAAAAGTGCCAGCTCGTTGGTGACGACTTGTTTGTGACCAATGTTGAATATCTGAAAAAGGGTATTGAACTTGGCGCTGCCAACTCAATCCTGATTAAGGTGAATCAAATCGGAACACTTACCGAAACACTTGATGCCATCGAAATGGCGCACCGTGCCGGTTACACAAGTGTTACTTCTCACCGTTCGGGTGAAACAGAGGATGCCACCATCGCAGATATTTCTGTTGCTACCAACGCCGGACAAATCAAAACCGGATCGCTGAGCCGTTCAGACAGGATGGCCAAGTACAACCAACTTCTCCGCATCGAAGAAGAATTGGGTGCCTCAGCAGTTTATGGCTACAAGAAAGTTATCAAAGCATAATTATACAAGAGATATAAATGAAAATGGGTGCCTTTCGGGCGCCCATTTTTTATTGCTATCTGTTGTCGACTTTCTCCGGATATAGATCATGCTCCTGCAGCCGGTGTTCTGCTATCTTCACAAATTTGGTGCCCGGCTTGCCATAGTTGCACCAGGGATCGATGCTGATTCCTCCGCGGGGTGTGAATTTTCCCCATATTTCGATGTACCTGGGATCCATCAGTTTGATCAGATCCTTCATGATGATGTTGACGCAGTCTTCATGGAAGCCGCCATGGTTGCGAAAACTGAAGAGGTACAGTTTCAAACTTTTGCTCTCAACCATTTTGATGTCCGGGATGTAAGAGATATAAATCGTGGCGAAATCCGGCTGACCGGTTATCGGACACAATGAAGTGAATTCGGGACAATTGAATTTGACCCAATAGTCGTTGCCGGGATGACGGTTCTCGAATGTCTCGAGCACTGTCGGGTTGTAGTTGAATCCATAGGATGTCGATTTACCCAAACTATTCAATTCGTCCATTTTCTTTCGATATTAAGTATTTTACCAATCCTCTGTTTCTAAGTTTGCAGGAAGGACAGCTGCCACATCCTACGCCTGAAATGCCATGATAGCAGGTAATCGTCTGGTTCCTCACCAGATCAAAGACTCCCAACTCGTCGGCCATCTGCCATATCTCTGATTTGTCAAGCCACATCAACGGGGTGTGAATGTGGTAGTCAAAATCCATCGATAGATTAAGTGTTTGATTAAGAGATTGAATGAAATCATTGCGGCAATCAGGGTAGCCGCTGTAATCCGACTGACCAACCCCCGTAACAAGATTGTGAATGCCATTGGCTTTGGCATAGATGGCCGCGTAGGTGAGGAAAAGCATGTTCCTTCCTTCGACCAGCGTGTTGGGCGGACGGTGATCGGGTTGATCAGACTCGACATCCATTTTTTGATCGGTTAATGCGTTGTGAGAGATGCCACTGAGCAAATCCAAAGGAAATATATGAAGCGGAACGCCCGCAGTTTCTGCAATCTGTTTGGCAGCTGTCAGTTCGACCACATGCCTTTGCCCATAGTTATAAGCGATGGCCGATACCTGACCAAAATGTTTCTTTGCCCAAAACAGACAGGTCGTCGAATCCTGTCCGCCCGAAAAAACCACCAATGCCGTAGAATTTTTCATCAGACCTGGTTTATTAAAAACGGATTGTATGAAACTGATTTATCGTAAATATCTGATCCCTCCACTTTCTTGACCCATTTGACAACAAGGATGGTCAGCGGTAAAATCAAGATTTCATAAACTGTCTTCAAACATGCTTGTGTCAGAATCATGATGATCAAAGCTTTAAAAGGAAGGCTACCGGCAAAAGCGATGAAGATGAAAATCATTGAGTCGGCAGTCTCTCCAACCAGGGTCGAAAGAATTGCTCTTACTGAAAAGTTTTTTCCTTTCATGAGGACCTTCACTTTACTCATGACGATGGCGTTCAAAAAGGAACCGGTGAGATAGGCCATCAGGCTGGCAGCTACAATGCGCGGTGTACTGCCCAGGATTGAGCTAAAAGCCTCCTGGTTGTGCCAGAAAGGAGCAGCAGGCAAGGCATTTGCCAGAGTGAAAAACAATACTGCCAGCAGGTTAACGGCAAATCCGGACCAGATAATTAACCGGGCTTTCCGGTAACCCCAAACCTCCACGATCACATCATTGATAATGTATGCAATGGGGAAAATCAGGACCCCTGCGGGCGCTGCCCACGAACCAATCAATATGATTTTTGTGGCTAAAATGTTGGATATCAACAAACAAATTGCGAACAGGATGCCCGCAAGCATAAACAGAACAGAAACGGATCTTTTCATTTTACTTGTTTTTTACGTGGTGTTCAAGCACACGGAGTGAGTGACTCAATCAGGTTGCGAAGGTAAAGACAAAATCGGGAAACTCCTAACACTTCTAAAGGCAAGATTTTAATGGAGTCGTATTGAGTTTATAAATTAGCTTGATAGGATAGTCTCAGATTCTCAACTGTTTGGAAAATCGTATTAATTCTTGATTCATCAACTTTGTCGTCCATGTTAATACAGCAAACTCCTGTCAGGAAAGGATTAGCAGATTCTTCTACCAGCCGGATGATTGAATTTTGCAACTCTTCGTTTGTGTTTTCATTCAGGTTGACAGAATCTAATCGAAGATTGAAAAACGTATTGGGTAATTGCCTTCTCAGCTCCTTTACATCTCCGCCCCATCCAATGTCAAGGAAGTCTAAATTTTTAATCTTACCAAAGGATTCGGCGAAGCGGTGAGGGTCTTTTCCACAGAAGTGAATCCCAAAAGGACGATATTTTTCGCTCCATACAATATCAATTGGCATTAAAAATTCCTCGTACAAGTCTGTTGATATCATGGTGTGCGAGCATTCAGAATGAAGAAAAACAGGCTTTTTAATATTCCGGACATTTCTATTTACAGAGATGGAGCTGGTTCCTGTTTCATTTGAAATGTAACCAACAAATTTTTCCAGCACGGATGCCAGATATTGCATTTGTATATGCATTTCCTCGGGCTGGATGAGAAAATCCATCAGGATTTTCTCTCCTGCAACATCAAGTGCCACATTTAATATCCCGCTCCAGTTAACATCGCCTAGTACATATCCATACTTTGTTTTTAGGCTATCGCGAAGTTTTTCAAGTTTTTTAAAGGCATTGGTTTTGAATGGATCAATTACCATGTCAATGCTCTCCTTTGCTGCTGCGATCACCTGTGGTGCGGAATTTTCCTCGTAGTAAACTTTACATCCCAGCATTTCAGAAATTAGGTAACCCGATGCATTATGAATTGGACCGATTACCGGCAGCTGTGCGTTCCGATTAGCACCCAAACCAAATTCTCCAAATCTTTCGTAGAGTTCCTGCTCCATTTGCTTTTCAATCTCAACTCTCTTCAAAGGATGGAAGTAAAAATCTTCATCAAAAATTATTCCAGCGTGCTTGTTCCACCATGATTGATGAAAGACCATATCAACAGGTAGTATTTCAGACTGAATTAATGAGTTTTTGCTGTAAGATGCCATTTGATATTTTTTTATCTAGCTGAGAGAAGCTATACTATTCTTGTATTTCCTCCGCCATTCTTCAATTCAATGTCCATATTGGATTTGTTCTTTTTCCATTCACCGGCCGTAAAATCAGGTATGTCGATAGCTCCCGAACGATTGTTCACGGACCATTCACTCAAAGGTATAATGGAACTCCATGCGGCTGCATCATAAACATCCTGGTCGAGCGGAAGACCATTGTGCAGGCAGTCAATCAGATGCCAGTCTTCCATCAAATCACCTCCACCATGGCCGCTATTTTTGGTTATTTCACCAACTTTCCGAAAAATTTCAGGAGTATATTTTTTAACCAGTAAATCACATTCCTCTTGCGCGACCCATGCCCCGTCTTCCTTAGAAATCCGTAGAGGATTTGGATATTGCAGGGAGGAACCTTTGGTGCCGTAAACCCCGTTGATACAATTATGCAGGCGGGGAGATGTGCCATCGTGCTGGAGCATTATTGAGCGACCTTTTGTAGTTTTAATGAGGGTCGTATTCATGTTACCACGATAATCTTTTCCCACAAAAGTCTTAAAGAGATCATTCTTTTCGGCTAACTCTTTAGACTTAGCTGCCATCTGGAAATCATTACTTTCAAGGGATACCAGGTAATCCAACTTGTCGCCCCTGTTGACATCCATCAGCTGACAGATGTGACCTACCCCATGAGTTGGATAAATATTTCCTTTTCTGTTGGCGTAAATTTTCAACCACCACATATCCCAATAGCCTTTTGTGTTGTAATTGTTGCGCATCTTATTGTCGATGTAGGCGCAATCACCGTGAACCATTTCACCAAAGAAACCTTGACGGGCCATATTCAGGGTAACCAATTCATTGATACCATAAACATAATTCTCCATCATCATGCAGTGTTTTCTGGTTCGCTCAGCGGTTTCCACTAATTTCCAGCATTCCTCCAATGAGCCTGCAGCGGGAACTTCTGATGCGACATGTTTTCCATGTTCCATGGCGTAGATTGCCATATCAGCATGCATGTACCACGGCGTAGTGACGTAAACCAAATCAATATCATTTCGCTCACAAAGCTTTTTCCACTCATTTTCGCCACCGGCATAGACTTCGGGTTTATGCATGGAATTTTCCAGCGACTTTCTTACTTCTACCGCTTTTTCGGTTCGTATGTCGCACAAAGCTTTAATCTCTACTCCCTCAATCCGGCTTAAAGTTTGTACATGGGCAGGACCTCTGTTTCCCAAACCAATAAAACCAACCCGAACGGTTTCTATCTTGGGTGCCGCGAAGCCAGACATGTTAAAATGTTGCACGTGCGATTTTTGGAGTTGCATACTGCGTTGAGGCAGATCGGCAATGTTGCGGCTTTTGATTTCACCAGCGATAGCTTCCAGTTTGCCGGAAGCAAAGGTTAGCCCTGCTAGCCCGGTCATCTTTAAAAAATTTCTGCGACCACTTTTCATAATAAATTTATTTTTTCAATAGATCTAAATTACTATGTATTTGTTAATAGCTAATGATGCGTTTATTTTTCTTTGATTTCATTTGCATCATTACAGATCAAGGTAATACCGAAGAACAAAACACTACGACATTCTTTCAATCTAATTGCTAACTTCTTAAATTTTAATCTATTTTTAGACCAAATTTACAAATTCCGTGAATTCGCATATTTTTTTATTCATCAACCATCATTCATCATCCATCATCCATCATCCATCATCCATCATCCATCATCCATCATCCATAATTATATACCATACTAACGATTAAATTTTCTCAATGAACGCATTATTAGGTGTTATTTTTCACTCGATCGGAGGATTCGCTTCAGGAAGTTTTTACATGCCTTTCAGCAAGGTAAAGGGATGGGCTTGGGAGAGTTATTGGATCATTGGAGGCCTTTTTTCGTGGCTGATAGTTCCACCACTAGCAGCCTGGATGACCATTCCGGGTTTCGGTCACATCATCGGTTCCACATCCATCAACATCCTTACAATTACCTATCTGATGGGTCTTCTGTGGGGCATTGGCGGACTCACCTACGGTTTGGGTGTCAGGTATCTTGGCATGTCTCTCGGTAACTCTGTTGTTTTGGGCTTCTGCTCTGCATTCGGGGCGTTGATACCTCCTATTTACTATGCCATCAACCCAACAGCAGGCAAAATTTCATTTATCCAAATGCTGGGAAATCCAGGCGGAAGGTTGGTTCTTCTTGGCGTGGTTGTATGCCTTGCAGGTATCGCAATCACCGGAAATGCCGGCTGGAAAAAGGAGAAGGAGCTCACCCCCGAGCAAACGAAAGCGAGTGTTCTGGAGTTTAGTCTGGTGAAAGGATTGATCATTGCAGTGATATCCGGAATCCTGAGTTCATTCTTCAATTTCGGCATCGAAGCCGGAAAATCAATGGCCGTTATTGCCAACGAAGCATGGAAGGTTGCCAATCCGAATCAGGGAGAATTTCTCTTCCAGAACAATGTGATTTTCGTCGTAATCCTCTGGGGAGGACTCACCACCAACCTAATCTGGACCACCATCCTGAATTTCAAAAATAAGACTTACAGCAATTTTACAGACATTAAAAAGCCTCTTCTAAATAATTATTTCTTCGCGGCACTGGCCGGTACAACCTGGTTTCTGCAGTTCTTCTTTTACGGAATGGGCGAAAGCAAACTGGGAAACGGCGCCAGCTCATGGATCCTTCACATGTCGACCATTATTCTGACGGCCAACATGTGGGGACTTTACAACAAAGAGTGGAAGGGCGTTTCAACCAAGACATTCCGCACTTTCGTGGCAGGAATTGCGGTCATACTTTTGTCTGTTGTTATTGTTGCGCTTGGAAATTCCATCTAACTTTTCTGCTTTTAATAACTTTAGTCATTCGAGCTCACTCTAGTTCACTTTAGTCACTTTAAGATACTAACACAAAATAAGCAAGCAAATAATGAGAGAAGATATGATCCTTAAATCTTATGCCACGGCAAAAGAAATTTACGCAACAATTGGGGTAGATACAGATTTGGTCCTTAGTAAATTGGATGAGATCTGTATCAGCTTGCACTGCTGGCAGACAGATGATGTTGGTGGTTTTGAAACACCCGATGCTGCCCTTTCCGGCGGTGGAATCCAGGCTACCGGAAATTATCCGGGCAAGGCAAGAAATATTGAGCAGGTTCGCGCCGATCTAGAAAAAGTACTCTCTCTCCTTCCGGGGAAACAGCGCCTCAACCTCCACGCCATCTATGGTGATTTTGGAGGAGAGTTGATTGACCGCGATCAGATTGAATTAAAGCATTACCAAAGTTGGATCGATTGGTGTAAAAAACTGGGAATTGGCTTGGATTTCAATGCATCCTGTTTTTCGCACCCCCGCGCGGCCGATGGATTTACCCTCTCCAGCAAAAACGAAGAGAACCGCAAATTTTGGGTGGAACACCTCAGGCGTTGTCGTGCTATCTCGGCCGAGATAGGCAAGCAGTTGGGCTCACCTTGCGTCCACAATACATGGATTCCTGATGGGTCGAAGGATACACCGATCGACCGTAACGGACATCGTGCCTTGCTAAAAAAATCGCTCGATGAGGCTATGGCAATTGACTATCCGAAAAGTCAGATGAAAGATGCCGTTGAAAGCAAACTCTTTGGCATCGGAGCAGAATCCATGACAGTGGGGTCTCACGATTTCTATCTTGGTTACGCCATTTCCAATAAAAAGCTGATCTGTCTGGACAACGGCCATTTTCATCCAACGGAGCAAGTTGGGGATAAAATATCTGCCTGTCTGCTGTTTCTGGATGAAGTTTTGTTGCACGTTACACGTCCGATTCGATGGGATTCCGACCATGTTGTCACCTTGAATGAAGACCTTCAGCTAATCGCCCATGAAATCGTTCGCAATAACTTTCAGAGCCGGGTCAACATCGGACTCGATTTCTTCGATGCCTCCATCAACAGGATTGGAGCGTATGTCATTGGAACCCGCTCAACACAAAAAGCATTCCTGATCGCGCTTTTGGAACCAACCAAACTTCTGCTTGAGCTGGAAGAAAAGGGGATGAATTTTGAGCGTCTGGCTTACCTCGAAGAGCAGAAAACCATGCCAATCGGTGCCGTATGGGCCTACTACCTCCTGAAATCCGGGGTACCGGTGGGTCCCGACTATGTGGAGGAAATCAGGAAGTATGAGAAGGAAGTACTATCCAAACGATAAACTAAGGCTAAAGGCTAAAGGTTAAAGGCTAAAGTGAGAACGCTCTAATCAAGATTGCAGCGTCATAACTCATAACTAACGGCACTATCTTCAGGAGTCCCACACTTTAGCCTTTAACCTTTAACCTTTAGCCTTTTATTTGGTCAAAGAGTAATAATACATCTATAGACAAAAAATGAACAAAGATTTACTGGACCTCATCCGCATCTCCCGCCTTTTCGGCTCAGATCCTTCCTACGTTATTGCCGGTGGAGGAAATACCTCTTATAAAAATGAGGAGAAGATCTGGATCAAAGCCAGCGGCATTTCACTTGCAACCATCGACGAAGATGGATTCGTCTCGCTATCAAGGGAAAAGCTCAAAGACATTTCCACGAAGCATTACAGCGCGGATCCGCTGCTGCGCGAAAATGAGGTGAAGGCCGACTTGCACGAAGCAATCGTATCTCCCAAAACTTTGAGGCCGTCAGTTGAAACATCCTTGCACGATCTGATTAGTTACCGGTATGTAGTCCACACGCATCCAACGAAGGTGAATGCCCTGATGTGTTCGCAAACAGCTGAAGAAAGTTGTAAGGAAATGTTTGGAGATAATGTATTGTTCGTTCCTTATACTGACCCGGGTTATATCCTTTTTACGGTTGTTGCACTTGGGATAAAGCAATTTTCTGATAAACAAGGTTCTCACCCAAAAATTATTTTTCTTGAGAATCATGGCGTGTTTGTGGGAGCCGATACAACGGAAGAGATAGAAACTATCTACACCGAACTGATGGCAACCATTTCAGCAAAATTGAGACTTCAACTTCCGGGTACGGACAGGATATCAATTTCCTCAGTGATCGCTGATAAAATTGCACAGGTGCATGCTGGTTTTGCAGGATATTCTGCCGTGGGAATGAAAAGCAATCTGACTGACCTGTTTCTGCAAAGCGAATCAGCTTTCAGAAAGGCCAATAAATCTTTTACGCCGGATGACATCGTGTATTGTAAAGCTCACTATCTTTATATCACTGATCATCAAAAAAACAGTGAAATACTGGTGATGGTGGCCCAAAAAGTTGAAGCCTATTTGGCAAAATATGGATACCTTCCCAAAGTGCTGGCAATACAAAATCAGGGAGTGATTGCCGTGGAGGAGAGCTTGAAATCCGCTTTGAATGTGTTGGATGTGTACGAAAACATTCTAAAAATTAGTTTTTATACTGAAAACTTTGGTGGTCCAAAATTTATGAATGATCAACAAATTGCCTTTATTGACAATTGGGAAGTAGAAAACTACCGTAGGAAAGTTGCTAAATCCTGATATTTCTTTTGAGAACCAGACACTTAAAACAATTTCATTATGCTTTACAAGAAAGTTCTTCCCGCCTTATTGGTTTTAACATTCGCTGTCTATTTTATTGCGTCCTACAAAGGACCTGAATCGGGTGTATTGACCAGCATTGATAGTGGCAATCTTGATAAATTCTGGAGGGCAACGGAAGTTAAAATCGAGGATGGTCAATTCAAATTGGGAAAGGGAAGCTCATCGATCACATCGCGCTTCAGACTGCGTAATTTTGAGCTGTACTTCCGCATGAAAACAACAAATGGAGCTGCTGGTCAGTTGAATTTTGCCACTTCCAAGAGCTATGATACAAAAAGTTTCAGGGGTTATTCCGTGATGATCAACAACAGTGATTACAGTACCGGGAATGCACTGAAAACAGGCAGTCTAAATAAAATTCGCAATAATTTTGTGCGAACAGCAGAAGACAATGAATGGTTTGATTTGAACATTTCTGTTGATGGCAACCACATCGAGGTTACCGTGAATGGGAAATTGATCAGCGAATATACAGAACCTCTAAATCCCAAAAGGATCGAACTCCTAACGGGGATGGTCCTATCCCGCAGTTTTATCTCCTTACGAAAAGCAAATGACCAGGGTGAAATTGTGGTGGCGGAGATGAAGATAAAACCAAATACAGGCAAGAGCAGTCATGCAGTTCTGGCTGTTAAAGCCGATACTTTGTCGGATGTCATCGATAGTCTAAACCAGCGCGAGTTTCCACTGATAGATTTTCATGTGCACCTCAAAGGCGGACTAACCATGGATCAGGCTTGTCAGCATGCCCGGGCCAATGCCCTCTGCTATGGCGTTGCTGCCAACTGCGGACTCAAATTCCCTGTCACGAGTGATTCAACCTTAAACATTTATCTGAGCAGCATCAAAAAGGAACCCGTCTTCAAAGCCATGCAATGCGAAGGCCGCGAATGGGTGACACTTTTCACACCTCAGGCGGTAGCCGGTTTCGACTATATCTTCACTGATGCCATGACCTGGACCGACCACAAAGGACGCAGGATGCGTCTCTGGATGCCGGATGAAACATTTGTTGATAACGATCAGCAGTTTATGGATATGCTGGTTGGGAAAATCGAGGCTGTCATGGAAGGTGAACCAGTAGACATTTACGTCAATCCGACCTTCCTTCCGGCTCAGCTGGCAGCAAGGTATGATGAACTCTGGACGGCCGATCGAATGGACAGAGTGGTCAATGTACTGATGAGAAATCAGGTGGCACTTGAGATCAATGCCAGATACAAAATTCCTAGCATCGCCTTCCTCAAAAAAGCCAAAGCTGCCGGGGTGAAGTTCTCTTTTGGGACCAACAACGTCAAAAACGATGACCTCTATCGGTTGGAGTATGGTCTGAAAGTAATCAAGGAAGTTGGACTCACAGCAGATGATATCTTCATGCCCCGGGCAAAGGGAGATCGGAAGATCTTGAAGAAGGGCCTGCCTGCGAAGATTACAGGGTGAAGAAGGACAAGGAGACTTGGAGACTAGGGGAGTGGTTCTCTGTGTAACTCTGTGCTCCTCTGTGTAACTCTGTGTAAGTTCTGTAATCGAAAATCTAAAATTATTTTTTAAGTCACAAATCTTTAAAACTTACAATATGTTTTCCAAAGAAACCTACATACAAAGAAGAGCGATACTTCGTCAGAAAATTGGTTCCGGACTGATCCTGATCCCTGGGAACCAGGAGTCGCCCATGAATTATACCGACAATACCTACCACTTCAGGCAGGACAGCACCTTTCTCTATTTCTTCGGACTCGACCTGCCTGGAATGTTCGGGGTGATCGATGCCGATAATAATTTGGATCTGCTTTATGCCAACGATGTCGATATAGAGGATATCATCTGGATGGGTCCACAAAAATCAGTGGCGGAACAAGCATTTTCTATTGGAGTAGATGTCACTGCCCCTCTTGAGAAGCTGAATCAAACGATTGAACGCGCCATCAATGGGGGCAGAAGAGTGCATTTCCTTCCTCCTTACCGCGCTGCTAACATGATCCAGCTAAGCAGCTTGCTGGGTATCAAAACATGCAAATTGAAGCAATACTCCTCCCTGGCTTTAATCCAGTCTATCGTGTCCATGCGGTCAGTTAAGGATGCAGCAGAGATTGCAGAAATCGAACTGGCTTGTGCCACCGGCTATGAGATGCACATAACAGCCATGAAAATGGCACAACCTGGTATCATGGAGCAACATATCGCCGGAATACTTGAAGGCATAGCTCTTTCCAAAGGTACGGGCACATCATTCCCTATCATACTGACCCAAAACGGTGAAACCTTGCACAACCACAACCACTCCTTCCCATTGGAGGCAGGCAGGCTGATGATTGTCGACGCAGGAGCCGAATCCAACAGACATTATGCTTCCGACTTTACCCGAACCATACCGGTAGGAGGGAAGTTTAGCCAAAAGCAGAAGGATATCTACAACATTGTACTGGCTGCCAACAATACTGGATTTGCCCTCACCAAGCCGGGTGTTACCTATCAATCGGTGCACCTTCAGACAGCCAGAGTGATCGCTGCCGGACTGAAAGATCTTGGTCTGGTGCAAGGCGATGTGGATGAAGCAGTGGCCAGTGGAGCGCATGCACTCTTCTTCCCGCACGGACTAGGTCATATGATGGGCCTCGACGTGCACGATATGGAAGATTATGGCCAGATTCACGTTGGCTACGACAGTCAGGTTAGGCCGATCGACCAGTTCGGAACGGCTTATCTACGTCTGGGCCGCAAACTCGAACCCGGATTTGTCATCACCAACGAACCCGGCATTTATTTCATTCCCGCTCTGATCGAAAAATGGGAAAAGGAGGGGATCAACAAGGAGTTTATCAACTTTGAAAAGGCCAGATCCTACATCGGTTTTGGCGGCATAAGGCTGGAAGATGATGTATTAGTGACCGAAACCGGTGCACGACTTTTGGGGAAGCGCATCCCTATTGATCCGGAAGAGGTGGAGGCAGTTGTGGCCAGTGGGAAAAGCTGAAGAGGGAAGAGGGAAACGGGGAAACGGAGAAAGGTTGAGGAAGGATGAGGGGGCGACTTGGCGAGTGGGAGAGGGGGCGAGTGCGACTACATTAAGTTGTCCACGGAATGTACAAATGTAGAAACGGAGAAGAACGAGGGGGAGACTTGGCGAGTGGGAGAGGAGGCGAGTGCGACTCCATTAAGTTGTCCGCCGAATATACGAATGTAGTAATGGTGAAGGTGACTGAGTGTTATATCTGCTACCTTACTTTAAAGATTTTTTCGAACCAGATCTGCAAACCGCAGAATGGTTTCCATGCTGGTATTTCTTGTAATAAAAGTCTGTACCCAATTGCGTTTGATAAGGTAACCGCTGTTGTAGTTGATGAAACAATTTCTTTGCTCCATTAGTTTTCCGAAAGCCACACTGTTGATTGAATCCGGTAATTCAATGGTTACCACCGATGGGGATGAAAGGTCTGAATCATTGATAATTTTGAGGTTAAAAGGTTGCAAAGCCTCTCTCATAACCACTGATTTTTTCACAATCCCGGAATAAATCTTTTCCTCGTTTTCATCCAGCAAGTCGACAGCTTTTATCAAAGCCAGGACCAGATTGGAAGAGATGGTGAACGGCATGCCGTTTTCTCTTCTGAAAAAACCCAAATCAAGGTATTTTGGGATACTTGACAAAACTTCAATTTCATGGTTGTAAAATACCATGGAAAGTCCGGGAAAAGAACATATTGCTTTTCCGCTCGAGCAGGAGGCGAGATAGACATTTTCAAGGTTGACAGGTACTGCTCCGATGGAACTGATACAATCCAGGCATAATTTGATATTCCGCAGCAGGCAAATCTTAGAAAGTCTCATCCAGTCAGTCAGGACTCCGGTAGATGTCTCACAATGAACGGCCCAGATCCATTTGATCTCCTGATTTCTATCTATAAAATCTGCAATTTCCTTGTAATCGAAAGGTTCTCCCCATGGTGCAGTGATGGAATGAAAATTTAAATCAAATCTGCTGGCCTGAGAGGTTATCCGCTCGCCAAATTCTCCATTCGAAAGTATGAGACCCTGTTCAGGGTGCTGAGATAGTTGAGCGGCAATGGCATCATTGGCCAAAGTTCCGGAGCCAGATAACACTTCCACAAACCTTGAATTTACTACACGGCAAAGTTTGGTTTTCAAATTCTTAAATTCCAATTTGAATTCATCTCCCCTGTGAGATTCAGGCAGCCTCGAAAATTCTTGTTTCACTGCCAGGTCGATCTCAACCGGGCCAGGCAACAAATGAACTATGTCTTTTGATATAATTGTCATGCGAGATTGTTCAGAATTTATAGGCATCAAGCGGATCACTCGCTTCAATGAACATGGGATAATACAACGCTTCCGGCGTTCCTACCGTATGGGCGAAAGTTTTAAATCCAAGATGATGGTATAATTTTAACTGCCGTGATGTGCCTGACATCACAGCTATTTCAAATCCTTTTTCCTTACAATAATAAAACAACTGCTGCATTAATCCATAAAACACCCGGCTATTTCTGAAAGCTTTTTTCACAGAAAGCAGCCTTATCTCGCATTTTGGCTCTTTTTTTGGGAGGTAATCATCCAGGTTGTCAATTTTCTTGTCGAGTGAGAAGGGCCTCTTTTCCCGAAGACAGATCATTCCGGCCAATTCGCGATTTTCGGTTAAACAGATAAAGTAAATGTTATCATCATGAAATTTGTCTACCAAAAATTGCTCCGGATTGGAAGGATGTTGAGGTATTTCTTCCACGAATGTGGCATAATTAAGCTGATGAATCTGTTCGTATTCGTCTGGTTCAGAAGCTATTTTAAAGGTTAGTTCGTGATTTTTCTCCATTATTAAATCATGTAATTCTCATCTGAATTTACCGAAGGACATAAATTCTGATATATTTTTACGATGGGCATAAAGTAAAATAAAAATCTGAACGAATCCAATTGCAATGCAAGGAATGGAATAATCCAGGTACCAGAGAAAAAATGGGATCACTGTCAATGAAAAGATTCCGGCAATTGAAAATTTTCTTGTGACAAGGTACAAGGGCAAAAAAAGCACGATGACCGGGAAAGCCGCCTGATAGTTTGTTGCATACATTGTTCCGGTGTAAGTTGAAACTCCTTTCCCGCCTTTGAATCCCAGCTGGACTGGCCAGATATGACCTATCGTAACAAGCAGCGAGAACAGAAAAACATATTCTTCCTTAAAGCCATACTTGATAGCAATCCAGGCAATCAAAAATCCCTTTAAAAAGTCAAAAGTAAAAGTCAGTATAAAACCTTTTCTTCCCAGTATCCTCGAAGTGTTTGTTGCGCCAAGACTTTGGCTTCCTGTTTCCTTTAGATTCTTTCCGGTTAGATATTTGGTCAGATAGTATCCGAAGCAAATACAGCCAACTAAGTACGAAGTTAAAGAAAAGGTCAGTATCTGAAATGTCATTCTGGGACGAATTTGGTATCAACGGAATTTGGGTACATGCTATACCCTCTTTTTCAAAGATGCAAAAAGCAATTCAGTCTTCAAAATAGATTTAAACGTTTATATCGTCGATAAAACTCAAATATTGGTCCGAGATTCAATGCTATTTACATCAACACCAAGTTCCAGAAACTCCTCTTTTTTGTCCAGCAACATTTGAACGAAAACAGGATTCACATCCCCTTCTTCGTTGCGGGTGATGAAGCCAAATTCAGTACGAGAAAGTAAATTGGCAAACCAGAGCGTTCCTGTTGCATGTGTGAGATCAGGCGCTATGCGCAAATCACTTTCAGGTGCCAAAACTCCATTCTCTCCGTCTCCAAAGCGCAGACCTACACAGTTGTAGAGTAATTCGCCGAGGTCATCATACTGATGTTCATTGATCCAGGTATGCAAATAGGTTGCAACGAAAATGATGTACCTGCAAATGTCTTTCAGGTTTTGAATATCTTCCTGACTAATTTCTGTCGAACCGTTATTTTTGGTAATTACCGACAAAGTTTTTAATTCTCCGTTGATAGTTTCTCTTTTCAGTGAAGGATTAAAGCTGTATTTAAAGAAGTAATATTCCATGCGGTCGAGTGCCTGTTTTTTTTCTTCCGGACTCAGTCTTTCAATGTCTGCACCCGACATAAATACCTTGACGCTGTTCTCCACCAGATCCTTTGAAAAACAATAGATTTCAAACCATTGCTTTTTGATTTCTTCCAGATTTTCATCGATGAAATTGTCCACATATTGGCCCGTAATGTCCCAAAACAGGTTGTCAGATTTTGCAACATCATGCGCCTGGCTGATTGGGACCATGGGTTTATACTCTTTCCAGTCTTGTGTGCCAAGCAGGTCACAGACCCTTTGAGTCAGCCCTTTACTGGTCATCGCCGTGGCATTCGGAAGAAAATCGCGGAGAAGCAATTTGTCTGCTGAATGATTGATAAGAATGACCTCTTTTAAGTGAGGCAATAATAGGCTGGCAATAGGGTTGATTCTTAGATTCCTGAATGCTGCAATGGCAAATTGCTCGGTGTTCAGGTGAGTTCCGGTAAAATGTTCATCAATTTCAGCTGAAACTCCGCCATTGACTCTTGCAACCCTCTTTGCAGCAGCCCAGTTCTTTTCTTCTGATGGGGTGAAGACATGCCTTGCATGTGGATCTTTATCATAAGCTGTCAACTGACCGGTTAGTATAATTTCAATAGGGAGAGGAACTCCATCTGACCTGATTTCAAATTTGATTTCAGCATCAGGGAAGGCATAAACAGAATTGATATCGTATTGACATGCCCCGAAATATTTGATCCAAAAATGCCCGGGATTCTCTTTGTCTGGCAAAAATGCTCCGCGGTTCATACCATTCATCAAACGGTTCCCAAAATACTCATCACTTCGGGTATAACCGGGCAATTTACTTTCAATGCAACGAGTGAGATTGATTGGGTAATCATTTTGAATGGATTCAATAGAGATGGCTTCTGACTCCAAATTTATTTGCGCATGATGACTGATCTTTGTCAGCTCAAATGGGATGATTTGCTCAGATGCTGCGTCGCACCTGGCTTTTGAATAGTATTGAGGAGCGTCCTTGTCATGGTCCTTGATAACCACGCGGGCAGTTGGGAAATCATCCCGGTACTCCCAATAGAACAGATGGATGTCTTCAAGGCGCAAAATACCCATTGCTATATCGTCTTCGTTTATTCTTATTCTTTTGAAAAGTTCCTCATGAGCATGAGGCTTGTCATTTCTGTAGAAGATATGAGTAGTCTGATAAATTTCAAGGCAAAGAAGTTTTGTGCTCCATCTCTTTGCTGCAGCAAGGTCAAATTTCAGTTCAAAATGGCCATCTTGACCCGTTAGTGTGGTACTCAGTTTTCTCCATTTGAGCATCCGGCTCCTGGCCCATAATTCAATCCTGATATGATGAATAGGTCTGGTGCGATCTGCTTTCCTGGCAAACAATATATTCCCTGAAATAGCCCCATCATAATTTTTCCCGTAGATTTTATCGGGGCGTGGGAACAATTTCTTAAGCCATCTTTGGATAAAATCCCGGACAATCTTTCTTATCAGATAGAGAAATTCAACGAGGATTGTAACCGGACTGGAGATGATTTTGGAGCGACCTACCTCAAGATGATTGATGCTTTTTAATTTTGGGGTGAAAAAGCCTCCTTTGTGGATATATCTGATTTTAGTTTTATCCCTGCAGACACGAATGATATCTTTTAATTCTTCATGTTTCATTGCTAGCTATTTAAAAGGGAAACTGCATATTGTGACATTTTTTTCCAAATGGCATTTTGTCAAACAAACGAAAAAATAGTATTGATGTTTCAATTCTGTCAATATTCTTCCAATCTCCCCATTTTTCAGATGCCTGTACGTGGTTTTTTTGGTTTAATTTTTTATACTGCCCCTAAATCATAAACTCATCCCATAAAAAAATATATGAACATAATATGTGTCAATTATATTATTATTTATATTTGATCCAAATAAATACAATATTTTGTACTCAATTAGTTAGGAACCAACGTAAAAAGGTTAGAATTAATAAAACTACTTCTAATAATATTATCTATTAAAGCAAATTACTGACTTATGAAAACGCATAAATTCCTTTATGACCGCAAGGGTCCCTGGCCTCAGCCTAGTCCGTCCCATCCCTTTGGAGAAGCGCCTGCAGTAGTGCATATTCCAAAAGATGAACAGAAAACCTGGTTTTGGAATATCGGATTGAGATATATCAGAAATACTTTATTTTATTGGCCAACTGCATTGTACAAGGCATGGAAGAATCCAAGCTGGGAGATATTATCTGATGAGGTATTTTGTAACCAGATTCTGACTACCCCTCTCGCTAAATTCTTAAATCCAATCATTGACGATAATTTGCAGATGGTTTTTAAGAGTCTTCTGGAGAAAAAGAATCCTGAGGCAATATACTATGTAGCAGATTTTATCTGTATGAAAGAAGTAATTCCGTTCAATGGGTTGTATGTTGCCAGTACAGTAGTCCTTCTGAGTAAAAAGGAAAATGAATATAAGCTTAGGATCCATGGCATCTATATTTATGAGACTGACCTTCTGACGACTCCGGAAGATGGGCAGGCCTGGGATCTAGCCAAAAATTATGCCATGATGGGAGCTACCTATCGTATTTTACTCTCTACCCATCCAATTTTACATTTCCCTTTCGACACTATCAATGCCATAACCAAAACTTCCTTGCCCATTGACAACACTGTTTTTAAACTCTTATACCCCCATTTCCAGTTTACATTGACATTAAATGATAGTGTACTTGAAAGCAGTAGCTCTCCGGTTGCCAACGATCAGAAACATCTTTATTCCGGTTTCTGCGGGCCGCAGGAAGGATTGTTGACCTTGCTGGAGTCAGGATATAAGGGTATTAAAGGCAATTCGTCTTATCCGCCTTTTAGGTGGACCTTATTGCCAGGTAAAATTCATTCAGAATACGATGTTTATCTAAAACACTATTACAACGCCTTTAGAAGATTTACTGATGCAGTTGTTGAACTCATACCGGAAAGCGAGCATCCTGATATCAAAAGGTGGGCTGACTATGTTGCACAATGGTTGCCGGGATTCCCTGACGGTACTGAAATTTTCAAAGGAGGCAACCTATCGGGCACCTTAGCAAAGGTGATGTGGGATCTTTCCGTTGCGCATGCAACTGATCATCATGCCTATGGTACGATTCCCATTAACCGGATGCCTCTCAGAATGCGTGTCCCGCCACCGGCTACCAAGAATGATACTTTCAATGTGAAAGACCAGGCAAAAATTAAGGATGTTTTTAAATACGCGCTTGAATGGAAGTTGTTTTTTAATGACTGGACAGTTACCAGGCTTGTAGATGTCGATTATCAATTTGAAACAACAGAACTTCAGAAGCTTCAGTCAAATTTCCTGCAGGATCTGGCGGAAGTTGATAGAAAAATGCCGGTCAAAAAATACATGGAACTGAAAGATATCTCGATTAGCATTCAATTTTAGGAAATGGTACGTCTCCCATTCAATGTTTTCAAAGAGAATAAGAATTATACGCTTTACAGGGATTTTGATTTGGAGGCGAACTGTGAGGTCATATACAAAATTCCCAATAACCCCCTTGTCAATGCAGGAGAAATCGAAAGGCTGAGGAACGAATTCTCAATCTCAGATCATATTCAATCCTCAAGAGTGGCCAAAGGAATCCGGCTTGACAGGGTAGGTAATAAGGAGATTCTCGTCAGATCCTTTGTGAATGGAATTGATCTTCATGATAAAATTTCTGAAGGACATCTTGATTTTGCTACCATTGTCAAACTCTCCTTTCATATCGCGGAGGCATTAAAAGAGCTGCATGATGCGGGCATTTTTCACAAGGATATTAAGCCAAGCAACATTATCATCAATGAAAGGACGGGTTTGGCAACCCTGATTGACCTTGGTCTAAGTGAGAAGATCGGTGGCAATTCGCACTTGGTTCCGAAGGCGGAACTTGACGGAACGCTCGATTACATATCCCCTGAACAGACAGGCAGAGTGAATCGTCTTGTAGATTACCGGACTGACTTTTATTCTTTGGGAGTCACTCTTTATCATCTGGCCAGCGGACAATTGCCATATTCAGGCGAAGAATCCCTATCGTTGATTCATAAACATATCGCGGCCGACATACCATCACTGCATGTTAATTTTAATTCTATCCAGGTTTTTTTTTCAAGGATTGTCGCTAAACTTATGTCAAAGAACCCTGATGAAAGGTATCAAAGTGTTTCAGGTCTGATATTTGATTTATTAAAATCTCAAGAGATTTATGAAAGTGATGGATCAACGATAGATCAGAAAAGTTATAAATTGGGGCAATTTGATGTGAGCAATCAATTGCGTATTCCTGATCGGCTCTATGGTAGAGGCAAGGAAATCCTTCAACTTGAGCGCGCATTTGACGGCTTAAAATATGATTCGAAATCCCTTATCCTGATCAATGGAAGGTCGGGTACAGGAAAAACCAGGCTTGCCCTTAAACTCAAAGAAATTGCTCTCAGCAAGGGAAGCCATTTCATTGAAGGTAAATTCGACCATCTTCAAAAGAACATCCCATATTCAGCACTAATCAACGGACTTCAAGCCCACATTGAAAATATTCTTGTCCAGGAGGATGAAAGCGTTGAATTTTGGTCCAACCGATTTAAAAAGGCTCTCGGAAGATCCGGCAAAGTGATTGTTGACATCATTCCTTATTTGGAATTGCTTACAGGCCCGTTAGAAGAAGTTCCTCTTATGAGCAGTATGGAAAGCCAAAACCGTTTCAATAATGCATTTGTCAAGTTTTTATTGTCTTTGGGAACCATTGATCATCCAACTGTTTTTTTAATCGATGACCTGCAATGGGCTGACCTGGGTTCCATAACAATTTTGCAAAATCTGTTGCAGGAGGCTTCAAACCAGGAGATTCTTATTGTTGGAACCTACCGTGATAATGAAGTTCATGAAGCTCATCCACTGGCTGTCATGCTCAGGTCCCTCAAGGATTCAGGACTAGGGTTCGATGAAATAGTCCTGGATGATCTTACGCTGCATGATGTTACCGAATTGTGCCAGGATTGTTTTGGTAGGGAGGAGGAAGTTAAGGAACTTGCCGCACTTATCTACCAAAAGACTAACGGCAATGCCTTTTTTACAATTCAACTTCTCCGTGGACTGCATGAAGAGAGAGCTATTTATATCGACCCAAATAGTCGGAAATGGAAATGGAACACTGATAAGATCATCCTGGAGGAGTTCTCAAACAATGTGGTGGATTATATGACTGCTAAATTGACAAAATTGAGCAATGAGGCCTCCACTGTATTGAAATACGCTTCTTGCATTGGTAATAATTTCGATCGTCAGATTCTTGAAAAGATCATTTCCATTTCAAATGAACTTTCTGACAGAGGATTGGATGAAGCAATTATCAATGGACTGGTGATCAAAAATCTGAACAGTAAAGAGAAGGGCTTGTATCAGTTTGTGCATGATAGAATTCAGCAGGCTGCCTATCAAAGCCTGAGTGAAGATGCACGAAGCAATATCCATCTAAGTATTGGTCGTACATTACAGTCAATGGAATTGAAAGAAGGTAAAAATGACCTGCAATTTGATGTTGTTGATCAGTTAAACAATGGGCTGCAAAGTATCACTTCCAGTCAGGAAAAAGATCTTTTGGTCGATTTGAATATTTCAGCGGCCAAGATGGCAAGGAATGCCGCTGCCTATGATATCGGATTAAAATATGCAAAAACAGGCTATTCGCTATTGCCGCCTAATCACTGGGATTCAACCTATAATATTTCCCTGACACTGTTCAATGAAATTGCTGAAAATGCCTTTTTAAAAACCGATTTTGAAGAGGCTCACAGGCACATAGATGAAATTCTTAAGCATGCCAAAACAGTACTTGACACTGATATAGCATTTAAACTCAGAGTATTGGTATACCACGCTCAAAATCAATTAATTGATAGTATCTATGCCGGTCTTGCTTATTTGGAACAACTGGGGGTATTTTTGCCAAAAAACCCTGGTAAAGCGACAATAATATCTTCTTTTCTCAAAACAAGGTGGACATTGAGAAATGAAACCATGCAATCGTTGCTCGATAAGCCTCTCATGAATGATCCTATCAAACTGGCTGCCATACAAATGCTGACCTATCTCAATGGTCCGACCTATATTGGTTTGCCCAATCTGAATCCCATCTTGATTTTTGAGCAGGTAAGATTGTCAGTAAAATATGGAAATACCTCTGCCTCATCAAGTGGCTATGCCGGTTATGGACTTGTTTTGTGCGGGTTAACAGGAGAGATGAGACATGGTGCTTTATATGCACAATTAGCCAAAGATATTGTCGAGAAATATGATGCTCGCGAAGAATTTGCCAAAGCCCATTTGATCAGCAATGTTTTTGTAAGACACTGGTCGATGCCTTTACCCGAATCCCAGTCAACTACAAGCGAGATCTATCTTCGTGGTGTTGAGGCCGGAGATTACGTTTTTGCAGCCTATGGTGCAGAAGTATATTGTTTCATGCATCTTTTCGCCGGAACTCCTCTGAATCAGTTTTATGAGGAAGTAGAGGCTTATGACCATGCCGTTTTGAATGTGATCAATCAAAAAAATACTGCGGTGGCTGTTTCGTCAATTAGGCAAACGATCAGTCATTTGATGGATTCAAACTATCAATCCGGGAAGATTAAGGGAGTCTATTTTGACTACGACGAGTCTTTTGATTCTCAAATAAAAACAAATGACCTAAACGGGATTTTTAAAGCTGGAGTATATCAAATGATGATGTACTATCATTTCGAACAATATGATCAGGCAGCAGTCGTTTCACAAATAGCCAAAAAATTCAAAGATGCTGGAATAGCATTGTTCCATATCGGTGCCTATTATTTTTACAATGCGCTAATTGTCCTGGCAAGGCTTCCAAATATGAATAGCAAACAGAAAATTGCTGCACGTTTGGAAGTGGCATTTTACCTTAAAAAAATTAAATGGTACAAAAGATTTGCTCCATTTTCTTACGACAATAAATATTCGCTCATGCTTGCTGAACTATCACGTTATAAGGGAAATAAGCTGCAAGCACGTGACTTTTACGAACAATCTATTCACCAGGCAGGCACCAATGGATTGATCCAGGAGTGTGCACTGGCTTGCGAACGTTATACTTCCTACCTTAACGAATTAGGATTGGTTGAATCATTGAATTATTACCTTAACAAGGCAATCAGCAACTACAAATCCTATGGTGCCTTGTCGAAAGTATCATTTCTTCAAAAAAAGCACAACAATTACCAACTCTTGTCCGGAAGCCAGTCAGTTGGAAATTCCAGCACCAGATCGGCATCCATTACATCTGCAAATCTCAATATTTCAACTCTTTACAAGGCCTCTCAATTGATATCCGGCGTCATTGTTCTGGATGAACTATTGCTCAAAATGATGTCCTTACTGCTTGAAAATGCTGGAGCCAACAAGGGATGGTTTTTGATCAGGGAGGAGAGCGACTGGTTCATCCGAGCCTATAATGACATCTCCAAACCGGAAAGTACCTCAATGGAAATGATTGATGTTTCCAAAATGGCAAAGGATGAATGTCCGCTGTCACTAAAAATTGTTCAATATGCCGAGCGAACAGCAAAGGCAGTGGTACTTGGTGACGCATCAAATGTTGGAAAATTTGCTCAGGACGAAATGCTAAAACAGCTCAAAAGCAAGTCTGTTTTTTGTAGTCCGGTTATCAATCAGGGTAAAATGCTTGGGATGATATACCTGATCAATGATCATATTATCAATGCATTTACAGAGGACAGTGTCGATCTCCTCAATTTGCTTTCATCTCAACTCTCAGTCTCACTTCAAAATGCTTTGCTGTATGATAGTCTGGAGTCACAGGTAAAGCAGCGTACCTACGATTTGATCAAAGAGAGGGATCTTTCCGAAAGTCTCCTGAAAAATATCTTGCCAACAAAAGTGGCTGAAGAGCTGAAAAATGCCGGAGCTGTTGAAGCAAGATATTTCCCTAAAGCAACCGTTTTATTTACTGACTTCAAGGATTTCACCCAGCTCACAAAGGAGGTTAAGCCAAAAAAATTGGTAGAGGAGCTCGATTTTATCTTTAGCCGCTTTGATGAGATTGCCGAACTGCATGGAATTGAAAAGATTAAAACCATCGGCGATTCTTATATGGCAGCCAGTGGTATCCCTGTTCCCGGCACGAATGATGAAGTTAGAATAATCCGCGCTGCCATTGAAATGACAGCATTTTTAGAAGAAGTAAAGCAAAAAAGAATTTCTGAAGGGAGCGATTTCTATTTTGAAGCAAGGGTTGGTATTCATACAGGGCCTGTGATTGCCGGAATCGTCGGGAAAAATAAATTTGCTTACGACATCTGGGGGGGAACTGTCAACCTTGCCTCCCGCATTGAATCCAATGGGGAAGCGGGCAGGATAAATATTTCAGGAACCACTTACGCCTATGTGAAGGAGGAATTTAAATGCACCCATCGTGGCAAAATTGATGTGAAGAGTTACAAGAATGTGGATATGTACTTCGTGGAAACACATAATTATCACTCAATTTATTAAAATTAAATATCTTTGGAATCTCAAATTCAGAACTATTACTATGAAGAACAAATTTACAGTTATTTCAATCTCCGTATTTATGATCATTGCTACCTTGATGTCGTGCAATGAGCAGAAAAAGTCGGCTTCTGCTCCTGCCATCGACCCTGCCAACCTGGATAAAACGGTCGTTCCGGGAAACGATTTTGACACCTACGCCAATGGCGGATGGAAGAAACTCAATCCTCTGCCCGCTGATCGCGGTCGTTATGGTTCCTTCGACAAACTGGCTGAGCTAGCCGAAAAGCAGGTGAATGATCTGGTGACAACAACTGCTGCCGCCAGCAATGCAAAAGGTTCTGTTGGCGACAAAATAGCCACGCTTTTCAATTCAGGTATGGATACAGCCAAAATTGAAAAGCAAGGTCTTGAATTCATTTCTCCCTATTTAAAAGAGATTGATGAGATCAGTACCCCTGATGGTGTGCAACTTGCCCTGATTCGTTTCCATCAGTACGGAATATCTCCGCTGTTTGGACTATATGGTTCAGCGGATTCCCGCAACAGCACCATGGTCATTGCGCAACTTACCCAAGCCGGCATGGGAATGCCTGATCGTGATTATTATCTGAACGAAGATCCCCGATCTGTTGATCTGCGCGCCAAATATCTTACATACATGACCACCATGTTCAAATTGATTGGGAATGATGAGGCAACCTCTGCCTCAAATGCCCAAAAGGTAATGACCCTCGAGACAAGGTTGGCCAAGGCTGCCATGTCGCGATTGGAAAGGCGCGACCCTAACAAAACATACAACAAAGTGACCACCGATGAGTTGAATAAACTCTCTCCGGTTTTCAACTGGAACAGATATTTTACTGATATGGGTATTGGCAATCCTGGATCTGTCAACCTCAATCAGCCTGAATTCATTAAAGAGATAAGCAACATGCTCAGCACCATTTCGGTGGAAGAATGGAAAATCTACCTCAAATGGAACTTGATCAATGAGACAGCTTCATATCTGTCTGCCAATTTTGTACAGGCCAATTTTGATTTTTACGGGAAAGCCATGACGGGTACAGAAGTGATGCGTCCACGCTGGAAGAGAGTTCTGGGTGTGACCAGTGGTGCCCTCAGCGAAGCATTGGGACAGCTATATGTCAAAGCCTATTTTCCTCAGGAAGCCAAAGACCGGATGGTTAAACTGGTTTCGAACCTGCGTATTGCCTTAGGCGAGAGAATTCAGAACCTCGAATGGATGAGCCCTGAGACCAAGCAAAAGGCCTTGGAAAAATTGGCCACTATCAATGTAAAAATAGGTTATCCTGACAAGTGGAGAGACTATTCCGGATTGGAAATAAAGGATGAAGCCTATGTCCTGAATGTACTTCGGGCCAATAAATTTGAGACTGAGTTTTACCTGGCTAAGATCAATAAACCTGTCGACAGGCTAGAGTGGGGTATGTCTCCTCAAACCGTTAATGCCTATTACAGTCCTGACCTTAATGAGATAGTCTTCCCCGCAGCTATTTTGCAGCCACCTTTCTTCTTTAAGGACGGTGATGATGCAGTAAATTACGGTGCCATCGGCGTCGTAATCGGACATGAAATGTCACACGGGTTTGACGACCAGGGACGCAAATTTGACAAAGTGGGTAATCTGACCGACTGGTGGACTCCTGAAGATTCCAAAAGATTTGATGAGCGTACCAAGGTGCTTGTGGATCAGTACAACAGTTTTGTCGTTCTGGACTCAATCCATGCCAATGGACAACTCAGTCTGGGAGAAAATATTGCTGATTTGGGAGGTTTGAATATTTCCCATACTGCATTTTTGAAGGCCAATACCCAAAAGGAGCTGATAGATGGATTTACTCCCGAACAACGCTTCTTCCTGGCTTATGCCCATGTCTGGGGACAAAATACCCGCGACAAGGAGATTCTTCGTCGCACCAAGGAAGATGTTCATTCACTTGGCCGCTTCAGGGTCCTTGGGCCTCTGCAGAATCTTCCTGAATTTTATGCTGCTTTCGATGTAAAAGAAGGCCAGTCAATGTATCTGGCTCCCGATAAGCGAGCAAAGATCTGGTAAGAAATAGAATAGTAATGGGAGCTTTTGGCTCCCATTACTATTCTATTTCTTACCAGCATTCAGTGTATATATTTTGCTGCGCATTTCTTCCAGTTTCCCAATCAAAATATAATAACGGTACTCATAAACTGAATTTTTATACAATATTTCCTTCTTAACCGGAGCAATATAAGAAGTTGAACCATCAGAAGCCTCTTTGCCTTCAACACCGGCACGGCCAGCCAGAAATTTGATGCACATCGGATTGTACACTGCCATTCCCCAGCCTGAATCATCCGTAAAAGCCATCCAGTTTTCTGGCACATTTTGGTAGATTCCCCAAAACCCGCTCGAGAGGTTTATCACCTGGTGTTTCATAGACGGAGCCTGAGTAAAAGGGGCATTCCCCTGATATGAGTATAAATTTCTCAGGGCTGAAATTGGATATACTGCGGGAAGTTCCTGATCACAAAGGATACTGTCACCATAAATGCGATCCGTTCTATGGCAGGTGAGACGATTACGAACTTCCAAAACACTGCCGTTGAGAGTTGTCCATTGTTCCATTTCCGCTTCCGCCGGCTTGTTGTTCATGTCCCACTGCATCGGGATACACTTGACATATAGCTCATTGCCTGTTTTCTTATATTCCAGAATTTTTGCCCTGTTGCGAAAAGCATCTCCAACTTGAATCGGATTCCATGACCAGGGCGACCAATGCGGAGACTGACCTTCAGCCTTGCGGTCGATCGATTTTCCGGCATAATAAGATTGCTGGATGTACCTCCCTTCGTCTGCAATGTTCACCACGCTTCGGGTCGAACCGGATAAAGAAAGCCAGGAGATTGCCCCTCCTCTGGTTAGATCCAGTTTCAAGGTAAGCGTGCCATTGTCGGCCACAATTTCTGTAACTGATTTGGAATCATCATTTGATGCTGTCTGACTCTTGCAATTTACATTGATCAGCAGGACAAATGAGAGGAATAGAACTTTTCTCATGGGTCGATTTGTGCTGGAATGGTTTTTATTCTCTTTTACTTAATCAGAGATTTTCTGTTTTGATTTTCGTACTACTACTTCAATGAATCTCTTCTGAGAACCACCTCGTCCTTCAAAGTCCCGTTTTTGTCAAAGAATCTGTAATGAAGTTTTTCGGAATTTACTGTAAATGTAGAGTAGTTTTGCAGAGTGAGCGGATCATTTTTGAGATATGGATACTTTCCAGGAAATTCTCCATTTGCCATCACAACAGCCTGGTAGGGTCTGGCAAATTTCTGGGGATACATCTTGGCACAAGTTGATCCTCCAATCAGATAGACAGTCCCAAACTGGTCGATGGGCACAATCTCCCCATCATTTTTCAAGCTATCATATTTCATTGGAAAACTTCTGAAATAGTAATGGTCATGACCGGTAATAACCAGATCCACCTTGCACATGTCGAAAACAGGTGCAAGCACTTTTCTCAAATCATCCTCATCCCGGTTAGCTCCATATATAGGTTGATGCATAGTGACAACCTTCCATTTGTTTAGAAGCGTTGCAGTTGTTAAATCCTTCTTAATCCAATCCAGGGCACTTTGAAGATATTTTATTTCACCTGTTTTGGACTTAACATCTATCGCATCAAACAGATCCTGATTGTCAAGGCAGAGCAAATGGACAGATCCAAAATTGAATGAATAGGAACTCCCTTCAGCAAAAGTGCCGGTATGGTTCGAAGGGTTATTGAAATAAGAGAGGTATGCCAGATTTTTTTGTTGCGGTCCGGAAGCAACTACACCCCCTGTTTCGTGGTTGCCAACCATAGGTGCAAATGGAAGGTTCTTAAAATACTTCTCTCCGGCTTCGAAAAACCATCCCCACTCCTGACCGTTCATTCCCCTGTTAACCATATCTCCGGCGTGTACAACAAAACGGATATCAGGGTTTAATTCAGTGGCTTTGCGTATGACTTTTTTGAAGTAGGTTTGATAGTTTTCTCTACTGGATTCCTGGGAATCCGCCAGGAATAGAAATTTAACTTCCTCGTTATTCCCTTGTTCAGGAGCAGTCGCAAAAGTACCTTCCATCCAATTTTTACCGTCACCAATCCGATAATTATAAGGTGTACTTGGAGTCAGATCCTTGATGGTTGCCTTATGGATTGAAACATTGTACCTCTTCCCTTCAGGTTTATCTGCATCAACTAGTTCATGGACATAAGAGGTTCCTTTGGTCTTCAGAACCTGCAGACTTTGAAATCCCGCTTTGTCATCAGCTTTGACAAATTCTGCAAGCGATTCTTTTATTTTTTCAGAAGTATGCCACGTAAACGACATGGATGTTGATGGGTTTTCTCCCATACTGATAAAGGTAGAATAAGGATTTTCAGATGCAACAACCTGATAGCTGGTCTTTTCGCTGCATTGATTGTTTAAGCAGGCTTTCAAAGTGTATTTCACAGCTGCCGTATTGAGCACTGTGGTATTTAACTGGCCATGCGAATCGGTCACACCCAAAGGTTCTTCATTGCGGTAAATGGTGGCTCCGGCTGCAGGTTTTCCCTTAGCAGTGGAAGTAACCATTAGCCGCGCTGGATGGTTGTACAAATTATCTTTGCCATCGCGCCAGCTGATTTTCAGATCCGCACCCCACAAAAGTGCCGAATACAAGAATAGAGAAAGCAACAGAGTAAATCTTCTTTGAATAGTGGTGGAATTTTCCATAATATTGGTGTTAATCCTTGGTTTTCTTACTCGAAACAGGTATTGGTTATTTTAACTGAATGGCCTCATAAAGCACTTCTACCGGATGTACCGCCTTTTTCCCCGTCCCATCCAAAATGTGATGCCGGCAACTGGTTCCGGGTGCGGATATGACTACTTCATCTGCCAATCGTATCAATCCAGGAAACAACACCAGGTTTCCAATCTTCATCGAAAGGTCATAGTGTTCCTTTTCATAGCCAAAAGATCCGGCCATGCCACAGCAGCCCGACGGAATCTCCTGAACATGGTAATTTAGTGGCAGTGACAGCATCCTTTTGGTTGGCATCGTTGAGGCAATGGCTTTCTGCTGACAATGGCCGTGCAGTTTGATCGTCAGTTCCCGGTTGGTAAAGCTATCTGCAGAAATATTTCCCTTTTCCTGTTCCCTAACCAAAAATTCTTCCAACATCAGAGAGTTTTTAGCAAGTTTTTGGGCAGCAATTTTCTCATCCCCACGCAGCAAGTCCGGATATTCATCCCTGAATGTCAGGATGGCTGATGGTTCGATGCCGACCAAAGGATTTGACTCGTCGACAAGAGATTCAAATATCGAGACATTTGTTATCGCGATTTTGGCAGCTTTCCGAAGATATCCTTTCGATAGAAAAGTTCTTCCGCTTATTTCATGGTCGACTGTCAATACTTTGTACCCCAAATGATTCAGTACCCTGATCGCCTTGATGCCAATCTCGGTGTCGTTGAAATTTGTAAACTCATCCACAAAAAAGTATAAAGATCCTTTGGGAGAAGTCAGACTGCTGTTGAGGTCATTCAAATTCTTCTTGCACCAGATGCGAAGTGTTTGTTTCCCCAAACCCGGGATGCTTCTCTTTTGAGCAAATCCTGTCATTGATTTGATTAACCTCGAAGTAACTTTATTGTGCATGAAGAAATTGAAAATTCCCGGGAAAGCGGATCCCAATTTGTACAATGAAGCAATGTTTGCCACTAGTTTCGACCGAAGGGGAGAGCCCTCCACATCATATTTGTGCTGCAAGAACTCAGCTTTTATCTTGGCCATGTCGACCCCCGACGGGCACTCCGATTTGCATCCTTTGCAGGATAGACAGAGATCGAGAATTTCGTTCAGCTCCTTGCTTTCAAAAATATTTCCGCTCTTTCTGCTGTGGAGATAGTCGTTCAACAAATTTGCCCGGGCACGAGTGGTGTGCCTCTCGTCACGTGAAGCCATGTAGCTTGGGCACATGGTTCCACCGATGATTTCCGATTTCCGGCAGTCGCCGGATCCATTGCATTTTTCGACATGCCTGATAAATCCCATTGAATCGGACCAGTCGAAAACGGTCTCAAATTCCGGATCATTTTCGCCCGGATTGATACGCAGGGAGCTGTCCATGGGAGGAGTGTTGACGATCTTTCCGGGATTGAAAAGGTTATCCGGATCCCAGCATTGCTTCACCTGTTTAATCAACTCAAAATTATGCTCACCCAGGATAATGGGAATAAATTCGCCCCTCAGTCGTCCATCGCCATGTTCTCCACTCAACGATCCACGGTATTTTTTGACCAAATGAGCAACCTTGGTGGCGATGGTGCGAAACAACTTTACCCCTTCCGGATCTTTGAGGTTGATAACAGGTCTGAGGTGAAGTTCACCGGTGGCAATGTGGGCATGGTACACACAACTTAATCCATGGGTAGCCATGATCTCCTTAAATTCGCCAATGTATTGGGATAAAATGGGCGGATCGACTGCTGTATCTTCAACCAGAGAAACAGGTTTGGCATCGCCCGGAATATTGGAAAGCAATCCGAGACCGGCTTTCCGTAAGGCCCATACCTTTTTGGTGTCATCGCCGGTCACGAGTGGAAAATGATAGCCGAGTCCGGCAGCCCTCATCTCAACTTCAAGCGAATGATGTAATGATTCAATCTCTGCCTTGGTCTCCCTTGCCCATTCTAATACCAGTATAGCCCCTGGTTCACCTTCAACAAAAAATCTGTTTTTCCTTTGTTCAATACTCCCTAGCGTACATTTTAAGATGACATCATCGATCAGTTCGATGGCTCCTGGATTGTACTTCAATGCGATGAGGTTCCCATCCATCGCTTCCTCAAGTGTGTGGAAATGTATGCAAACCAGTCCAATTTCTTTTGGTGGAAGCGGAACAAGATTCAGCTTTATTTCAGTGATAAATAGCAGGGTGCCTTCCGAACCGGCTATCAGTTTGGAAAAATTGAAATTTGCTTTGCTTTCGGAGAAAAGCTGACAATTCAGTAACTCATCCAGCGCATACCCTGTATTCCGGCGGCGAAGCGATTTCTCGGGATATTCTTTTTCAATGTGCTCTTTGTTGGTTGGATTGGAAAGCATGTTGTCGATCTGACGGTAGATCCTGTTTTCGAGCTGGTCGCCAACAGTTTTGTCTTTAAATTCCTGGTAAGAGAGTGACTTGAAATGTACCTCTGAGCCGTCAGAAAGAAATCCTGTTACCTCGAGCAGGTGGTCCCTGGTGCTCCCAAAAATGAGGGAATGTGCCCCGCAGGCGTTGTTCCCAACCATGCCGCCGATCATGCAACGGTTGGAGGTGGAGGTCTCCGGACCGAAAAACAGGCCAAATTGCCGGAGATGAATATTGAGTTCATCCAGGACGACCCCAGGTTGCAGCCTGACCCAGCTCTTGTGCTGATTGACCTCGAGTATTTGCGTCATCGTACGGGAAAGATCTACAACCACCCCATGACCAACCACCTGTCCTGCGAGCGAGGTTCCGGCGGTTCGCGGAATAATCCCCAATTGATGTTTTCGGCAAAATATAATCAACCTAAGAATGTCTTCTTTAGTCCTTGGAAATGCAACAGCGACAGGCCTTTCTTTGTATGCAGAAGCATCTGTAGAATAGAGTATTAAGGTTGTCTCATCGGTCAATAAATCACCTGACAATTCCTGTTTCAGGGTCGAAAAATCAATCATCTACCGTAGCGTTTTAAAAATAAATATGTAGATTTATAAAAAATTAGTTCCCGTTTAAGATCTTTGCGAATAAATTTTTTCATCTCCCCGATAAATTGGGGTTGTTACGTCCATTCGGAATACGAAGTTAGGAGAAAATCTTAAAAGTATCGGGAGCAGACCAACCCGAAAATAGTTTTGACAAGAAAAGTTAACCTTAGAACAAGTACTATGGCTTCAGAAGTGAACACGAATTTCTTACAAGACAAGAGACTGGATCGAATTGCAACAGATATTTTACGCCCCGTTGGAGTCGACAGAAGTTTTATCGTTTGGATGTCCAGCCTGGCAATGCTGCTCTTTGTTTGCATGTACGCCTACTATATTCAGCTTGATAATGGACTAATTGTTACAGGATTGCGTGATTACGTCAGCTGGGGAATGTATATTTCCAACTTTGTCTTTTTTGTGGCCACGAGTTTGGTCGGAATGCTGATTAGTTCCGTTCTGGGGATGATGGGTTACAAATGGATCAAACCCATTGGTCGTATCGCCGAAATCATTGCAGTTGCCTTTTCGGCCGTAGCCGGACTTGTCATTGTTTCTGATATGGGACGTCCCGAAAGGTTGCCTTTTGTCTTTTTGTATGGTCGTATTCAGTCACCAATCTTATGGGATGTGACAGTTGTAACAACTTACATGACGCTCAGTATCTTGCTATATCTTTTTACCATGATACCGGATATGGCAATCTCCAAAGGCCGTATCGGCCATACACCTGTCTGGCTTCAAAAGACCTATGAATTTCTCTCTTTCAATTTTAAACACACTCCGGAACAGTATAAAATATTACTAAAGGCTATTCGCATCTTGCTAATACTGATTGTCCCCACTGCTTTTGCCATCCATACGGTAACCTCCTGGTTGTTTGCTGTGACAACACGACCGGGCTGGGACAGCACTATTTTCGGTCCTTACTTCCTTACCGGAGCATTCGTCGCCGGGTCTTCAGCCGTGATCATTCTAATGTTTATAGTCCGAAACAATTTCAAACTGAGCAGGTACATCACCGCAGAGCATTTTGACAAAATGGGCAAACTTCTCTTCCTGGTTTCCATTGTCTATTTCTATTTTAACATCAATGAATACCTTGTTCCTGCCTACAAGATGAAGACATTTGAGGCCCGCCACCTGATAGAACTGTTTACCGGTGAATTTGCCTTCATGTTCTGGAGTGTACAGTTGCTTGGATTGATTATTCCTATGATCTTGCTTCTATTCAAACAGATGCGCAAGCCAGTCCCGATGGTAATCATCGCTACTGTTGTCCTGATTGCCTCCTGGTTCAAGCGATTGCTGATTGTGGTCCCAACAATGGAATCACCTTTTCTGCCGAAGCAAAATGTTCCGGATGCCTGGATGGTGTATCATCCCACCATTGTTGAAACAGCAATTACTGTGGGTACCATTACGTTGGCTGTCATGATTATTTCGGTGCTGATGAAATTGTTTCCAGTCATTCCTATCTGGGAAATAGCAGAGGAGGAGAGTGCACATCCTGATCAGCATCCAGCCGAGTAATGTAAGTGCCAAGTATTATGAAACATAAGATCTTGTTTTTTGCTTTTCTGTGTCTGTCTGCAGGTACGTCGCTGGCTCAGACTCCCTGGGTAGTCCCGGCCGACAGAAATGAGAAACTAAGCACCACAGCTTTTACTGAGCAGAACCAGACATCAGGAAAGGATCTCTATCAAACAAACTGCAAATCTTGCCATGGCGATCCGGGTAAAAACAATGTAATTAAGTTAGTGCCTCCGCCACCTGATCCTGCAACTACTCAATTGCAGCAAAATACAGATGGGGCGCTCCATTTTAAAATCAGCGAAGGAAGAGGTGCAATGCCCGCTTTCAAAAACGTTTTGAACTCTGCCGATGTATGGAATCTAATCGCATACCTCAGAAGTTTCAACAACGGTTACAAGCAACAATTGGCCGTTCAACCTACTTTCGGGGGTGAAGTATTTGATAAAGTCGATCTTAAACTGGTGACTGATCCTGCCTCCAAGACCGTAGTTGCAGTGTTGACAGGTGTAAAGGGATCAATTACAAAGCCACTTGCCGGACTGGAAATTAAGCTCTTCGTTAAACGATATTTTGGCAATCTGGTCGTCGACAAGCCGACGGAAACGAACATGGAAGGTAAGGCCACATTTGCTTTACCAAAAGATATTCCCGGAGATGCTTCAGGAAATGTTTCAATACAGGCTCAGTTAACCAGTGAAGACCTTTTCGGATTGGTTAAAACGGAATCGGCGATGGCCATTGGCGTTCCGACCAATCGTCCACCCCTTACCGAACCGCGTGCCCTTTGGAATGTGGTGCAAAAAACACCCATTTGGCTGCTGTTCACCTATTTGTCTTCAGTGCTGGTTGTTTGGGGCTTTATCGTTGTCGTGATGCTCAAGCTTCGCACTATCTTTAGACTGGGAGAATAACGATAATTGACATATGAAAGTGGAACACTTTCCTATGTTAATTATGCTGCGTCAGGCTCTTAATCACCTTAAATTCCGACAAAAACTCCCCAGCTATAACTCTTAAAACCGTGTAAGCCGGAATTCCCAAAATCATACCCGGAATACCTGCAAGACTACCCGCAATCATGGTAACAAGGAATATTTCGAGCGGATGAGCCTGGACACTATTTGAATAAATGATCGTTTGAAATATCATGTTGTCGATAAACTGTACGACCATCACAACGACAACGATCATGGCCATCAAAGGCAATGTTACATCCATAAAGCTGGCATTCAGGTTACTGGCTATCGCGACAACCAGCCCAAAAAGAGCTCCCACCCATGGTCCGATATATGGGATCACATTGATCAGTCCGGCGAAGACACCCACAACCACAGCATGAGAAAATCCCATGCCAATAATGGTGAACCCTATTGTGGAAATTATCATGATTGCTATCATCTGAAGGAGCATACCAATCAGGTACCTTTTCAGCAGTACACTAACTGAATTCATCACTTTTGCCACTCTTTCCTCATATTTTACTGGAGATAGGATGATGATCCACTGACCGAACAACCCATTGTCCTGCAAGAAAAAGAAAAGGATAAAGGAGACAGAAAAAAACATCAAAAATAGGTTTCCGATAACTGTGGCAATTGTTCCGAAGACTGAACTTACCTGGCCAAAATTGACAAACCCTGATATCTGAGCCCTAATATATGATTCAAGACTGTCGCTATGGGTGATGCTCGAAACCAAACTGGGATATTTGGCTTGAATTAGTAAGTATGCATTGTTAAGATAGTTCACCACGTCATGAATATTGATCGAGGATAGCTGGTTTACTTCGGAAGCAATTAACGGGATCAGAAAACTGAAGAAACCAATTATTCCCAGCCAAAGGGTCAGAATAGTGAGAAAAGCAGCGACACTTCTGCCAATTTTGAATTTTTTATACCGGATTTGCTGAAATTTTTCGGTCAGCGGACTGCCGATCAAAGACATTACGGCGGCAATTAATACATAGGCAACAATATTGCTGAGGTAGTAAACCATCAACCCAAAAAGGACGAGGGCCAGAATGACGATGATATTTCTTATGCGTTGATCCATTTCTTTTTTTATTAGCAGGTTTAGAATATCCCTAATTAGTTGTAAATATATGGTTTAAAGTACCGCTGGCTTTCTAAGGCAATATTCTTCTAATTTATTAATTTTTATTTAAACGGATTGTCCTCATTCCAGGAAATTGACTTTTTCGAACATTCAAACAAATCGGTCTAACGTCGTGGAATTCAATTAAGTGCAATTTGGAATTAACCAAATTGTTTCTATCTTCGCCAAGGATTTAATTAATTTTAACATCCATCAATTAAAATTAAGGATATCCCGTTTTGATTCAGCCAAACAAACTTGAAAAGGTATTTAAATTGATATAGTTCAAATCTTTGAAATTAAAATTATGAAAAAACTTTTTGCAACAGCAGGCTTGTTGATGTGTTTCGGTGTGGTTTTCGCGGGGGGCCTTCTTACGAATGGCAACCAGAGTGCACAGTATCTCAGGATACTATCTCGTAATGCATCAACCAATTACGACGCTGTGTATTACAATCCCGCAGGATTGATGAAGATGGAAAATGGTTTGCATATTGGCATAAACAGCCAGAGTCTTTTTCAGACAAAAACGATCACCTCTTATTATCCGTTGTTGAATTCCTCCGTCTATGAAGGCAAGGTCAATGTGCCGGTTTTTCCAACTGCATTTGCCGTTTACAAAAAGGATAAAATTGCCTTTTCATTGGGTTTTGGTCCTAATAGCGGTGGCGGTAGCGCGGAGTTTGGTAAAGGCTTGCCATCTTTCGAGAAGGACATTTCCAAGCTCGTTCCCGGACTAGCCGGACTAACCAAAGTTGGACAAACTATTTCTGGATACAAAACTGATATTTCTTTCAAAGGAGAATCTGTTTACTGGGGAATTCAGGCAGGGGTTTCTTACAAGATTAATGATGTTTTCTCTGTCTATGGAGGTCTTCGTTATGTTCCTGCTACGAATACCTACACTGGATCAATTACAAATATTTCAGTCGTAGCCAATGGGACGTTGAAACCAGCCTCTGCCTATTTATCAGGTGAGGTAGCTCCGATTTTAACTGGTCTTGCCGCACAAGCTACTGCCGGTGGTGCAGGAGTTCAGCCTTTGATCGCTGCAGGTGCCGGTGCTTACAATTTGGGTACATTACAGGGAGCCGGTTACATTACAGCTGCAATGCGTGCACAAATTGAAGGTGGTCTGCTTGGATTGGGTGTTACTCAGGCTGCGATCAACGCTATGCCAGTCTCAACCATTCAGGCGACTTTTTATGGCACAGCTACAGTCTTAAATGATCAGGCCAAAACAATGGTTGCAACTGCCGCTTCATTGAAGGATAAATCAGTGGATGTGAAACAAACAGGAACTGGATATACGCCAATTTTGGGCTTAAATATTTCTCCTTGCACTGGGCTTAACATCGGAATGAAATATGAGTTTAAGACCAAATTGACTCTGACAAATGCTACCAAGGTAGACGATACCGGTATGTTCCCTGATAAAGTTGAGTCTTCAAGTGACCTCCCTGCGTTGTTTTCGATCGGAGCAGATTACAAAGTTACCAAGAAATTGAATCTGACAGTTTCTTTCAACAATTACAATGACAAAGGAGTCGATTGGGGGAATAATATTTACAAACAACCCCGCGTCATTAAAAATAATGAATGGGAATTGTCGGTGGGTGGTCAATACCAATTGAAGAAATGGTTGGCTGTAAGTCTTGGCTATCTGCACACTGATATGGGTGTCTATGACCAATTCAACAGCGATTTCAGCTATTACAGTAACTCAGAAACTTTTGCCGGCGGATTCGAAATTAAGGCAAGCAAAAAGCTGACAGTTGATTTGGGAGCGTTGGTGACCAATTATTCAGATGCCAACAAATTGTTCAGCACAACTGATGTGGGGAGCTACTTTGAAACATATCAAAAGCACAATGTTGGTTTTGCAATTGGTTTGGGTTACCAATTTGGCGGTAAATAAGCATTCAGAAGAAATCATAAGGGATTATAAAATTGAAAGAGGGTGTCTTTTTGGACACCCTCTTTCAATTTTATAATCCCTTTAGCTGTGAATCTACCGATCTTTTATTATGTTAGGATGCTGAAAATAGATCTGTTACCTGAGAGATCTGATCAGTTTTCCCAAGTAAATAAACCACATCACCTTCGCAAAAAATCAGAGACGGTTTTGGGCGATCGATTATCTTCTGATCTCGTTTTAAAGCAACAAGAGTAACACCATATTGCTGCCTGAGCTGACTGTCAATGAGTGTTTTCCCAATTATTGGTGCATCTATAGTAACTTCCAATGGTATGATCTCCACATCTGGAATATCTTTCGAGATATTGAACCTGATGCCGCTTGTTTCTTCCAGGAAAATGCCATAATGATCGCTGCGGATCTGATCGATGGCATGGTCAATCTCTTTTCTAGGCAACAGAAAATTGGCCATCACTCTTTCGAAGAGATCGATGGCAGTCTCAAATTCTTCCGGGATAACTTGAGTTGCCCCGATTTTGTATAGAGCCTCAATGTCTTCGATATGGCGTGTACGGACTACTATTGAGACATGCTTGTTGAGCTGCCTGACTTTGTCGATGATCACTTTCAATACATCCAGTTTGCCGATTGATATCACAACGATGTGTGCCTTGCCTACAGAAGCTTTTTCAAGGATTGGGATATTGAAGGCATCTCCATAAACGACCGTTTCCCCTTTTGCCTGCCTCTGTCGGGCAATTTCCGGATCGAAAACAATCGATACATATGGCAGATTGTAATATTTTGCCATCTTGGAAAGATTCTGAGCCCTTGAATCTTTCCCTATTAGCACCAGGTGGTTCTGAAGCACCGGGATGTCAATCTGCTTAAGAGGGAAAAGTCCTTCGATCATCCATTTTGGGATAGGAAGTTTAAGTAGCAACCCGGAGATCCTCGAACCCAATTGAATCATAAAAGGAGATATGGACATCGTAATAACAGCTACAGCCAAAAAAATCTGATAAAAATAGTCGTCAAGAATGGCAAGATCTTTGCCTGACTTAGCCAATATGAAGGAAAATTCACCCACCTGACTAAGTGCTACCCCTACCAAAACGGTTCCTTTAAAAGTATGTCCGAGAAGAAAAGCTGTCAGGGCGCCAACCATAAATTTGAGAAAAACCACCACTGCTACAATTGCCATGATTGTGGTAAAATGCTCAGATACAAAAGTCAAATCCAGCAGCATTCCAATGGAGACAAAAAAGAAGCTGGTAAAGGTATCCCGGAAGGTGATCAGGTTACCAAACGCATCGTGGCTGTATTCTGATTCTGATATCATCAAGCCTGCCAAAAATGCCCCAAAAGCGAGTGGCATCCCCATTTGGTAGGTCATAAGCGCAACCGAAAGACAGATAAGCAGCACAATCATCATGAAAAGCTCCTGATTACGTGTCATGGCAATTTTGTGGAGAAGCTTTGGCATCAGCCACCGGTTTCCAACATAGAGAAATCCAATAATGAATACTGATTTTATGGCCAGAAGGAAAAGTTGAGAGCCGTAGTCAATGTTGCCGCCTGCCAGAAAGGGGGTAAACAACATCAGGGGTACCAAAATGACATCCTGAAAGATGAGGATTCCCAAAACAGTTCTGCCATAATTGGAGGTAATTTCAGAGCGATCCTGCAAAATTTTCAGAACGATTGCGGTACTGCTGAGTGCAGTAAGAAATCCAATGAAAAGGGCTGCTTTCCAGTTGAGGTGAAAGGCATGCACCAATAAGGTTGTAAGCAGGGTGGTGAGTGAAAGTTGAAGAAAGCCTCCAAGAAATACTCTGCGTCTGATTTTGAACAGGTGGTTGAGCGAAAACTCCATTCCAATCATGAACAGCAACAGAACGACCCCAATCTCTGCCATCAGTTCAATTTCCTGAGGGGCCTTGATGATTCCCATTAGTTTTGGGCCTACCAAAACCCCTGTCAGCAAATAGCCAATAATCGTTGGAACTTTGATCCTGGTAAACAAAAAGTTCACCAGGGAAGAAAGCGCAAAGATGATGACGATGTCCTTTAAAACGGATAATTCCATGCTTGCAGAATGCTAATGTAAAAGGCTAAAGGCTAAAGGTTAAAGGCTAAAGTAAAGAACGCTGCGATCTAATTTTTATTCTAACACATGACTCAAAAATCATAACTAAAACATATGACTTATACCACTATCCTCCGGAGTCCCTCACTTTAACCTTTAACCTTTAACCTTTAGCCTTTAGCCTTTAGCCTTCTGTTTTCTTATCAATAAGGTAATGATTCCTGTTCTCGGAAGTTCTGGAAATGAGTTCTCCCAGGAAGCCGGCAAGAAAAAGTTGCGTACCAAGGATCATCAGGGTTAGGGCAAGGTAAAAATAGGGGCTCATGGTGACCCGTTCAATCAGTATTCCATTAAACTGCTGGTAAATTTTGTATCCGCCCAGCCATGCGACGGCAATGAATCCGAGAAGAAACATGAGTGATCCAAGGGTTCCGAACAGGTGCATCGGGCGTTTGCCGAAACGTGAAATAAAGGATATGGACATCAAATCAAGGTAGCCAAAGATAAAACGGCTCAGTCCGAATTTTGTGGTGCCATATTTCCGCGCCTGGTGCTGAACAACAATTTCTCCGATTTTTGAGAAGCCCGCTTGCTTGGCCATGTATGGGATGTACCGGTGCATTTCTCCATATACTTCAATGCTTTTCACCACCTCTTTGCGATAAGCTTTTAATCCGCAATTAAAATCGTGCAGTTTTATACCTGTAACCTTGCTGGCTGTCGCATTATACAATTTACTGGGTAGTTTTTTAGAAATAGGGTCGTATCTTTTTTTCTTCCATCCCGATACAAGGTCAAAGCCTTCCTCTTTGATCTTCCTGTACAAGGCAGGTATTTCATCCGGACTATCCTGAAGGTCAGCATCCATGGTAATGACAACATCACCTGATGCCTCTTCAAATCCGGTATGAAGAGCAGCGGATTTACCGTAATTTCTCCTGAAGCGCACTCCTTTAACGCTCTTGCTGAGTTTGGATTGCTCATCAATCCATTCCCACGAGCCATCGTTACTTCCATCGTCGATGAACCAAATCTCGTAAGTAAAGTTGTTGGCCTTCATGACCCTGTCGATCCAGGAATTCAGCTCAGGCAATGACTCCACTTCATTGTACAATGGAACGACGACAGAAATATCCATGTTCAGGTATTAAAAAGATTTATCCCACAGAAGGATGTGCCAGGTAAATTTGTATTTATTCGTATTCTTCTTCTTCCTTATCAACTCCGAAGAAAGGATCTTCAGGTTCCTTCTTGAAAAAGATTGCCAGAATAAGTGAAAAGATAAAACCCATAAATGTGACAGAAAACACCTGAGCGAACGACATGATTGCAGGAGTCATAAAATTCTTCTGCGTCCCAAGCATTTTTTCAACAAAGTCGTCCTTGTATCCTTGAGCCAACAATTTCTCTTCCATGGTGGCAAGCATCTTTTCGATCAGACCAGGTTCGATGAATTTGTAAAGGACGTAAGTAAAGAAAGCAAAGAGAATGCCACCAAATACTGCGATCAAAGTTCCAAGTCCGAGTGCCCTGGAATAAGGGAGTCCCTCTTCAGTGTTCAATTTGGCAAAGGTCCACATGCCAAAACCTAAGCCGGCAATGATTATTGCATAGGTAAGATATCCGGAAATATCAGAAAAAGGATTGCCGGATATGTAGAATATCAAATTGTTTAAAATGAGGGCCAGTCCCAAATACAGGCCGTGCATCATGGCAAAATAGTTGACAGAGTGGTGTTCTTGTTCCATAGAGCAATGTGTTTTGAGTCAAAATGAAGAACAAATATATTCTAAATTTAGTAAAACCTTCCCATAACAGCAAAATGGGTGAAAATATTTTGATTTAGTAAGTAGCTGTATATTAATTCAGTGTGTTCGTTGATATAAAAAATGCACGGTGAAGATTTTTTTTATTTGGTACAAATCGTTTTTTTCCTACTTTTGCGGCGGGTAAGTCCTGCACGATCAGTTCCTGTCGAACTCCCCCAGGGTCGGAAGACAGCAAGGGTAGATGGTCGTAGCGGTGCGATGTAGGTAGCTTACCCACTTGCCGAATTAGCTCAGTTGGCCAGAGCACGTGATTTGTA
>JBAXED010000011.1:0-54554 GCA_037140615.1 Prolixibacteraceae bacterium | reverse complement strand
AGGCAGTAATGTCAAAGCCGAGCAGTACTAATTACCCGAAACTTTCTACTGGAGCGGAATTGCTTTGGTCAGGGTTTTTTTGAAGTTGAGTAGTTTCTTCCTTAATGTTAAGATATTGAGATTGTGGTATAGACGTGATTAAGAGCGGCTGTACAATGATCGAAAAGCGAAAGCTAAAAGCGATCCTTAAGATAATTAAGGTGGCAATAGCGACGGGGTTCCACCTCTTCCCATTCCGAACAGAGAAGTTAAGCCCGTCAGCGCCAATGGTACTGCGTAACAGTGGGAGAGTAGGTCGCCGCCGTATTAAACCGAGCCCCGGTTCATGAAAATGAGCCGGGGCTTTCTTATTTTATTTTTAGCGCTCATGCTAAAAATAAAATAGGTTATATTTGCTTTTCCAAATCGACAAAAATCAAATTAATTGAACAAAATATGACAATCGAACAGCTTAAAGCAAAGTTTATTGAGAAGTATGGCGAAGGGGAAATTAGTGGATATTTTTCGCCCGGTCGTGTAAATCTTATTGGTGAGCACACGGATTACAATGGCGGTTTCGTGTTTCCATGCGCACTCAGTTTCGGAATCTACTGCCTGATACGGAAAACCAAACGTATGAGCGTTAGATTTGCTTCATTGGACATGCCTTTTGAGGCAGAAGTAAAGGTTGAGCATCTTAACAAAGCAATAGGCAAGGAGTGGGTGAATTATCCCATTGGAGTTTTCGCCCAGTTTATGAAAAAAGGTCTCACTTTCGACTCTGGTGCAGACTTGCTCTTCTTCGGTGATGTACCAACCGGTGCAGGGCTCTCTTCCTCCGCAGCATTGGAAGTATGTACAGCCGTTGTTATTAACGATCAGTTTGGATTTGGAATTGACAAGGTTGAACTTGCCTTGATGGGCCAAAAAGCGGAGCATGAATTTGCCCTTGTCAATTGCGGTATCATGGACCAGTTTGTTTCTGCCATGGGGAAGAAGGATTTTGCTGTCTTCCTGAATTGCGATACATTATCTTATGAACTGGTTCCCGTTGTGCTTAAGGGTGTTAAAATTGTCATCAGTAACACCAATAGTCCGCACAAACTCGACTCTGGGAAATACAACGAAAGGGTAGCCGAATGTCAGGCCGCAGTTAAGGCTATTCAACCCTTTAAAAACATTAAGGCGCTCGGTGAGCTTTCCTGGGAAGATTTCTTGAAAGTTGAAGATAAAATTGAGAATGTTACCGTTCGAAACAGGGCGCGTCACGTTGTGAGCGAAATCAAACGTACCGAAGATGCGGTCAGGGAGTTAAAGGCAGGGAATTTGGTTCGGTTTGGTGAACTGATGAACGGATCACATGATTCACTGCGTGATGATTATGAGGTCACTGGTTTCGAATTGGATACAATGGTCGAAGAGGGGCGCAAAATTGCCGGTGTGATTGGTACCAGAATGACCGGTGGCGGTTTCGGCGGATGCACGGTGAGTTTGGTAAAAGACGAGGCTGTGGATACCTTTATTTCCCAGGTTGGCGAGATCTATCAGCAAAAAACAGGTCTTAAACCAGTTTTCTATGTGGCCGAAATTGGTGATGGAGGCAAGAAACTTTTTTAACTCAATCGATAAATTAAACTTTAAACAATGACTAAAACTGATTCGACCAACAAGTATTTGTTCCCATTGATCGTGATGGCTTCCCTCTTTTTCCTCTTTGGGTTCATTACGACCATGAACAATTCGACCATCGATTTTTTGAAGAATGCATTTGGATTGAATGACGTTCAAAAGCAACTTCCGAATACATTTTTCTATGGTGCCTACATCCTTTCTATCCCAGTTGGATTGATGCTGATGAAGATTGGTTATAAAAATGGTGTTCTAATGGGTCTTGCCCTGATCGCTCTGGGATTTTTTCTGTGTATCCCTGGAGTAGGAATGGGTTATTATGGGTTTTTAAGTGCCGTCTCCGTTTTCGCTATTGGCGTTGTGATCCTTCAAGTTGTGGCTGGACCATATGTCAATGCGATGGGAAGCCCCGAAACAGCTGCCAGTCGTCTGACCCTGACCAATGCACTGAATTCAGTTGCCACTGTAATTGCACCTATTTTCGTCTCCCTTTTGCTGGTCACTCCTAAAATTGAAGCCGGTTCCAAAATGGAAAATTCAGATATTCTGAAAATTGTTCAGGGACCCTTTTTAATGATCGGAGTTGTGACATTAGTGATTCTTGCCATTATGTTCTTTCTTAAACTTCCTGAAATTAAGGAAGATGAAGGAAGCGCAACCACCGAAGTCAAGAAATATAAATCAAGTGCATTCAAGTACACCCACGTTTGGCTGGGTTCCTTGGCCATCTTCTTCTACATGGGAATTGAGATTGGGATCTCCAGCTTTTTCCCCGACTATGCTGCCCATCTTCAACTGAAGGATATTTCGGCAATTGATATGTTGAAATACTATTGGGGTGGACTGATGGTTGGCCGTATCCTCGGAATCTTCATTCTTCAGAAGTACAAAGCCCGTCAAATATTGACCATTTGCTCATTCGGAGGAGCAATTCTTCTTGCTGCCTCATTTGCCCTGGGAGCCTCAGCTCCGGTAATTGCCATGTGGCTCTTCCTTGGTACAGGATTGTTCCACTCCATCATGTGGCCTGTAATTTATAACCTGGCGCTCGAAGATCTGGGTCCGCTTGCCAAGGTAGCTTCCGGCGTTATTGCAACCTCTGTCATCGGTGCAGCAATCCTGACACCTATGATGGGTGCAATTAAATCAGCAACAGGATCTGTGGTTATTGCTGTCAGCACAATGTTTATATATTATTCATACCTCGTCTTTTTTGCCCAAAAAGGTTCAAAGATCAGGTAAAATATTACCACTATAAAGAAAGAGGGTGTCTGTTTTGGATGCCCTCTTTTTTTATCTTTGTTTGAAACTTCCAAATATTAGCTTATGAAAACTTTAGTTGGTTGTACTGCCGCATTTGCAGCTGTTACTGCTTGCTTGCCTGCTTTCAGCGCGCCCAAAGCAAAACCTGTCAACATCGTTCTGGTTTTTATCGACGACATGGGATATGGTGATTTGGGATGTTACGGAGCTACCGGATACAAAACACCCAATCTGGACAGGATGGCTTCTCAGGGAGTTCGCTTTACCAATTTTGTTTCTGCTCAAGCCGTATGCAGTGCATCGCGCGCAGGAATCATGGCAGGTTGCTACCCCAATCGCGTTGGGATTTCCGGAGCCTTGATGCCGGACAGCAAAATCGGATTAAATCCTGAGGAGGAAACGATTGCAGAAATTTTAAAGCCACAGCAGTATAAAAGCATCGCCATCGGGAAATGGCACCTGGGATGCCTGAAGGAGTTCCTGCCATTGCAGCAAGGGTTTGACGAGTATCTTGGTCTACCCTATTCGAACGACATGTGGCCTGTAAACTATGATGGGACTCCCATCACCAAAGAGAGCAAAGGCAGGAAATATGGTTACCCGACCTTGCCGTTGATCGAAGGAAATGAAACAGTCAAAGAGATCAAGACACTCGAAGATCAGTCTGAATTAACCACGATATATACCGAAAGGGCAGTTCGCTTTATTGCTGAAAACAAGAAGAATCCATTTTTTATTTACCTTGCTCATTCGATGTGTCATGTGCCTCTTGCCGTTTCCGGAAAGTTTAAAGGGAAGAGCGAGCAGGGTCTGTTTGGAGATGTGATCATGGAAATTGACTGGTCTGTAGGAGAGATCATGAAATCGTTGGAGGCGAATGGCCTAACAAAAAATACATTGGTCGTTTTCACCTCAGACAATGGCCCCTGGCTCAATTTTGGGAACCATGCCGGTTCGGCAGGTGGATTGCGTGAAGGCAAAGGAGCAAGTTTTGAAGGCGGACAGCGAGAGCCCTGCATCATGAAATGGCCAGGTCATATTCCTGAAGGTATCATTTGTAATAAACTTGCCTCAACCATTGACTTGTTGCCAACTTTTGCCGAGATCACCAAATCAGTCCTTCCAAAGAAAAAGATAGACGGGGTAAATATTTTGCCCTTGATGTTGGGTGATTCAGAAGCCAATCCACGGGAATCTTTTTTATATTACTATCGGAAAAACAGCCTCGAAGCTATCAGAAAAGGGAATTGGAAATTGGTTTTTGCCCACCCGGGCCGGACATATCACGGATTTCAGCCAGGTAAGGATGGATTCCCGGGAGCCACCAACGAAAATTTCAATTTTGAAGAAGGATTATATGATTTGCGCAGGGATCCGGGCGAGCAGTATGATGTGAAGGCTTTCTATCCGGAGGTTGTGGCTGAGCTCAAAAAGTTGGCCGATTCGGCCAGGGAGGATCTGGGTGATGATTTAACAAGTAATCCTGGTAAGAACAGGAGAGAGCCGGGTAAGGTAAATTGAAATTTAAATTTCTTCACTTATGAGAAAGCCGTTATTGCTTCTACTATTTATTTTTCTGACCGGCTATGTGACTTTCGGTCAGGCAGTCTATGAAGACGAAAGATATGTCCCCGAAACGGATCCACTGGTTTTGAAGAAACTGGGTGAGTGGCAAAATTTAAAGTTTGGATTGTTGATGCATTGGGGAACCTATAGCCAGTGGGGGATCGTTGAATCCTGGTCGTTGTGCCCGGAAGACGAAGGGTGGTGCAAACGGGAGAAGGGTGCCAATCCCAAAGATTACAACGCTTACAAGAAAGAGTATGAGGCACTGCAGGCTACCTTTAATCCTGTTGGTTTTGATCCTTCCAAATGGGCAACTGCAGCAAAAGAAGCGGGGATGAAGTATGTGGTTTTTACCACTAAACACCATGACGGGTTCAGCATGTTTGATTCCAAATACACTGATTACAAGATTACCTCCGACAAATGTCCATTCCATTCCAATCCCAAAGCAAACATTGCAAAGGAGGTTTTCAGTGCCTTTCGCGCCGAAGGACTGTGGACCGGGGCCTATTTCTCCAAACCCGACTGGAACTGTAAAAATTACTGGGATCCATACTTTCCGCCACTCGACAGAAATGTGAACTACGATCCGGCGTTATATCCTGAAAAATGGAACAAGTACATCGAGTTTACCCACAATCAGATTATGGAGCTGATGTCAGATTATGGCAAAATGGACATTCTCTGGCTGGATGGTGGCTGGGTGGAAAAGAACTCAAAAGAGGCTATATCAAGTTGGTATAAGCAACAAATAGAGTCAACACCTTCCGGATTTTTGAAACACAGAATTGTGAACCAGGATATCCGCATGGATGAGCTGGCGGCCAAAGTGCGCACCAAACAACCTGGACTGATTGTGGTTGACCGCGCGGTGCATGGCAAAAACCAGAATTACCTGACACCCGAAAATCGGATCCCGGAAAAGACACTTCCTTATCCCTGGGAATCTTGCATTATCTCAGGTGGCGGCTGGTCTTTCACCCCCAACGCAAAATACATGAGCGGAAGGGAGGGCATTCATACTCTGATTGACATTGTGGCCAAGGGAGGTAACCTGTTACTGAACATCGCTCCCGGACCGGATGGCACCTGGCAGCAGGGAGCCTACGACCTCTTGAAAGCCTATGGATCCTGGCTGAAAGTTAATGGGGAAGCAATATACAACAGCAAGGCAATTCCTCCTTTCAAAGAGAATAATATTTGCATGACTCAGCAGGAGAATGGCAATGTCTATTTTCTCTACCTGGCAGGAAAGGATCAATTGAACATTCCTGACAAGATAGCCATCAAATCCTTGCAGCCGGCAAAAGGGGCAAAAGTTACCATGCTGGGCAGCAAAGTAACCTTGAAGTGGAAGGAGGAAGGTGATGGTTTCGTTGTTTCGATACCTGCAAGTCTGCAGAAAAACAAACCTTGCGACTATGCCTGGACCATCAAGGTTTCTAAAATAAGAATATAGATAAGAGGGAATTTCCAACTTTCAATTAACAACAGAACTCTCAACTTTGCCAACGATATCATGATGGGAAATATGTTCAAAAATTGCTTGGGAGCTGCAGCAGTACTCCGTAGTTTATCGGTTTCCGGCCAGACCGACAAAAGACCCAATATCCTGTTCCTTCTTGCCGACGATACATCGAACATGAATCCAGGTAGCTTTCTTCCGATGGAATACGATTACACCAGGCTGAAACAAAAACCGGATCAATGGCAGCCGGAATACACATTGAAGAAATTCTTTAAAGGGACTGGAAGTGTTAAAATAGAATGACTCTTCTCCAACACTTTAACCACATTCAAAATTGAAACCTAAAGAAATTTAATTGTCTTACAAAACTTAATTGAAATGAAAAGATTACCCTTAAAACTATTCATGGCCCTGATGCTGATGATTGTTATGCTTAGGCTTTCAGGACAAACCAGATCCCTGGAATGTCTCAATGACGGATGGCTTTTTAAAGGAAGTTCTATTCATGGGGATTCTCTCCAGGAGACTGTAAATTTACCTCATACCTGGAATGCAACGGATGCCCAGGCTGGTATTGAATATTACAGGGGAACCGGAGTCTATTCCAAAAAATTATTGATTGATGGCAAGTTCATTGGCAAGCGTCTCTTTTTGATCTTTGAGGGAGTGCATACTGTCGCCGACATATACCTGAATGGAGTGCATCTGGGTCAGCACCGGGGTGGCTATTCTGCCTTTATTTATGAAATCACCAAACATGCCATGATCGGGGGTGAAAACCAACTGGTCGTGAAAGTTGACAATTTGAAGCATGATGATATCCTTCCCCTGGGTGGTGACTTCAACCAGTATGGCGGGATCTACCGGCCGGTTAAACTAATGGTAACAGATCAGGTTTGTATCTCACCCCTGGATTTTGCCTCTCCGGGAGTTTACCTGAGACAGAAGAGTGTTACGGAAAAGGAGGCTGAAATCGAAGTTTCTTCCCTCCTAAGCAACGGAACTGATGCTGAAAAAACCGTTGCTGTCTCAACGTCAGTTTTTGATAAGAACGGATTACAGATAGTAATTCAGCATTCTAATGCCGTAATTCCAGCTGGCAAAACCCTTGAAGCAAAACAGCTTCTGAGTATCAGTGACCCAAAATTGTGGAATGGCAGAAAATCACCTGAGCTCTATACCGTTAAAGTTCAGCTATCATTGGGTAATCAGCAGATCGATGAAGTGATTCAACCACTTGGATTGCGCAGTTTTTATGTCGATCAGGAGAAGGGATTTTTCCTGAATAACAGTCATTTGAAATTACAGGGGGTCAGCAGGCATCAGGATAAAAGGGACAAAGGTCCTGCATTGAGTGAAGAGGATCATCGTACTGACATGCAACTGATCAAAGAGGTTGGAGCCAATTCCTTGCGTCTGGCACATTACCAGCAATCGGATTATTTTTATTCACTTTGCGATACTGCCGGGATGGTGGTATGGGCGGAGATTCCATTTGTTGGAAGCCTGGTCGGCGGCTATACCAATAGTCCTGAATTTCGTGAAAATGCAAGGCAGCAAATGAAGGAGCTGATCCGCCAAAATTTTAACCACCCATCCATTTGTTTCTGGGGTGTTTTTAATGAACTGAGCAATCCAAAAAAGGACAGTCCCACCTCTTTTGTAAAGGAACTGGCCGAATTGGTAAAGCAAGAAGATCCAGGCCGGTTATCCACAGCGGCCAGCCTGCTGCCAGATGGTGATGAATTGAATTTTATCACGGAAGTTTTTGCCTGGAACAAATACTTCGGATGGTATTACGGCGAGCCAGACGATCTTGGAAAATGGGCTGATCAGTTTCACAAAAAGTATCCGAAAACCCGGTTGGCCATCAGTGAATATGGTGCGGGAGCAAGTATCTTGCAGCATGAAGAAAAGATGACCCGGCCCTTCCCTATCAATCATCCATGGCATCCTGAAGAATACCAGGCATACTACCATGAGAAAAGCTGGAAAGCCATTAGTGAAAGGCCTTTTATCTGGGGGAGTTATGTTTGGAACATGTTTGATTTTAGCTCCGATTTTAGGGTTGAAGGCGATGCTCCCGGAATGAATGACAAAGGGTTGGTCTCTTACGACCGCAAGACCAGAAAAGATGCATTTTACTTATACAAGGTGAACTGGAACCAGGAACCTATGGTGCACATCAACGACCAGCGTTTTTTACACAGAGAAACAAATAAAGTCAATGTAAAAGTTTATTCCAATCTGGATGCTGTTGAACTGTTTGTCAATGACCGTTCAGCAGGACTTTTGAAGTCTGCAGATAAAATCTTTGTCTGGAGGGATATCAAACTGGCGGAAGGAAACAACCGGATCAAGGCAATCGCGAAAAGTGGGGATCTCATCATTCAGGATCGGTGTGTATGGGTTTATAAAGCTTATGGAAAGATCAATTTCCTGATCTGGTTCCTTCGCTATGGGATAATTCCTTTTTGTTTGATCTCTGTTTTGGCTCTTCCGATTCTGTTCATCAAGTCGTTCGGAAAGCGGAAGAAAGCCTCCAGGAAAATCTTTTACCGGATTCTTTTCATTGTATTGTCTATTGTTTTTATCCTGTTAATGGCAGTCTTCATTTTTGGATTAAAATACGATGTGAATATTTTTGATTATTCACTAATTTAATGTCTTGAGGCCAAATGTCTGGCAGCTTAAGAGTGTAAAATATTTTAAAGAATATTCAGTTAATATTTTATAGATGAATGCATTGCGAATTTTATTTGTTTTGGGAGCATTCTTTTCCGGTTTTATTGCAGGTTCAGCACAAACCAAAATCGATCCCAAAACCATCCAGGAGAAGATGCAGTGGTTTGCAGATGCCAAACTGGGGATCTTCATCCATGCCGGCATCTATTCGGTGGATGGCATTGATGAATCCTGGAGTTTCCACAACAAGAAAATCAGCCATTCAGATTACATGAAGCAGTTAAAAGGCTTCACCTTGAAGAAATACGACCCAGTCTTATGGGCAGACCTGATTCAGGAGAGTGGCGCCAGATATTCGGTCATCACCACCAAGCACCACGATGGGGTTGCCATGTACGATACCAAAATGAATGATCTCAGTATCGTAAAGGCAACACCAGCCAAACGCGACTTGATCAAGCCATTCTTTGAAGAATTGCGTAAAAGGAACATTAAATGTGGGGCCTATTTTTCGCTGATTGACTGGAGTGACAGTAATTATCCCGGCTTTTTGAAGGATAGTTCCAGATACAAAATCGCCGATGACTATGATCGGTGGAATCGTTTCAGGTCATTCTTTCAGGGACAAATAAAAGAGATCAATTCCCTTTTTAAACCGGACTTGTGGTGGTTTGATGGCGACTGGGAGCACAGTGCTGAAGAGTGGGAATCGCAGAAGGTGCGTCAGCTGATTTTAGCACGTAACCCAAAAGCTATAATAAACGGACGATTACAGGGATATGGTGATTACGAAACTCCTGAACAGAATTTTCCGGTAGAGAAGCCAAAATTTAACTGGTGGGAGTTGTGCATGACGACCAACGACAACTGGGGGTTTCATCACGATAACAATTGGAAGACCTCATACGAGGTTATCACTATTTTTGTCGATGCAGTTGCAAATGGAGGAAATTTATTGCTCGACATGGGTCCTAAGGAGGATGGCACCATTCCTGAGGAGCAAATAAATGTTCTGAAAGAGTTGGGTGCCTGGAACAAAAAAAATGGGGAAGCAATTTTTAATACATTAACCGGATTGCCGCAGGGACATTTTTATGGTCCGACTACCCTTTCAAAAGATTCAACATCCCTTTATCTTTTTCTTCATGGCAAGACTAGCGGTAAAATAATGCTGAAGGGGCTCATCAACAAAATTGAGAACATTACTGTAGTTGGGAATGGCATGCAATTAGCCCATAAAGTAGTTGGCAAAATTTCCTGGAGCCCGGTGCCGGGCCTTGTATATATTGATGTTCCCGAGAATGTGCTCGATAAATACGTGACGGTGATTAAGTTGAAACTGGATAAACCGGTTCAGCTTTATCGGGGGCACGGAGGACTATAAAATTTTTACTATGAAGAATGACTGCAAAAGCACTTTAGGATTGGCAATCCTGTCGGCAGTTTTTGTTTCTCTTGTCGCGATGGCTCAACAAAAGCCAAATATCCTGTTGATTCTAGCCGATGATCTGGGTTACGGCGATCTCTCCTGCCAGGGAGCGACCGATTTAAAGACTCCAAACATTGACCGGATTTTTAGCGAAGGGATCAGATTCAGCAACTGCTATTCGAACAGCACTGTTTGTTCCCCAAGCAGGGCAGCCTTGCTGACCGGCTGTTACCCCGATCTTGTAGGTGTGCCCGGGGTCATTCGTACCCATGAAGATAATTCGTGGGGATTTCTTTCTCAGGAAGCAATTCTTTTACCTATGGAATTAAAGAAAGCCAGTTACCATACCGCGATTGTGGGCAAATGGCACCTTGGACTGGAGGCTCCCAATCTGCCGAATCTGAAGGGATTCGATGAATTTTACGGATTTCTGGGAGATATGATGGAAGACTACTTCACTCATATCCGCGAAGGCAACAACTACGTGAGAATCAATGACAAAGTGGTTTCCCCGGTAGGGCATGCAACAGAAATCTTTACGGGTTGGGCTCTCGATTATTTGAAAAAACAAGAGAATAGCAAGGAGCCTTTTTTTCTTTATCTGGCTTACAATGCTCCTCACGATCCTATACAGCCGCCGGTTGAATGGCTGACAAAAGTCCAAAAACGTGAAACCGGAATATCAGAAAAACGAGCCCGTCTGGTGGCACTTATCGAGCACTTAGACGATCAAATCAGCCTTGTTCTTAAGCAACTTGAAAGCTCCGGCCAGGTAAAGAATACACTAATCATCTTCGTTTCTGATAACGGTGGAAACTTGAGTTTCGGCGCCAACAACGGACCTTATCGTGGAGGTAAAGGAGATCTGTATGATGGTGGAATCAGGATACCTGGAGGCATGATGTGGCATAATGTAATCAGACCTGGTCGCGTAACGGACCGGTTGATGCTTTTGATGGATCTTTACCCTACAATTTGTGATATTGCCGGAATAAGGTTACAGCATCCTGTCGATGGTGCCAGTCTGCTTCCGGTCATATTGGTTTGACTGGGGCAGTACCCTGGAAGAGCCAGGCACAGGCAAAAAAGCTTTTTGAAGAAATGAAGTAATTGAAAAAATATTACTTTTTAGAAAACAAAAAAATATATTTTAACTAACATGATATGAGAGCACTAAAATCGTTACTTCCTTTTTTGATTATTTTCCTGACAGTCGTTCAATTGTTTGCCCAGGAGGTAAAACGACCTCCGATTACCGGGATAGCCCATGCAGCATTCTATACTAAAGATGTGGAAAGTGCCCGTCAGTTCTATAAGAATTATCTCGGTTACGCCGAGGCATTTTCCTTGATGGCGACGAATGGAAAAGATTTGGCACTGACTTTCTTCAAGATCAATGATCGGCAGTTTGTCGAGATATTCCCGGAGAAGAAACAAGGTGGCAACCGCATGTATCATTTTGCCGTTGAGACAACAGATGCCGAAGCCATGCGCAAATACCTGGTATCGAAGGGTATAAAGGTTCCGGAAAAGACCCCAAAAGGAAGAACCGGAAATTCAAATTATTTTGTCACCGACCCAATAGGGACAATTTGTGAGATAGTACAGTATGAACCTGGCAGTATGTCTGATAAATGCCTCGGCAAGGACATGCCCGAAACAAGAATTTCAGCACGGATGAGCCATGTTGGATTCCAGGTTCCAGATCTGGACAAGGCCGTCTCATTCTATTGTGATATTCTTGGATTCAAGGAGACCTGGAGAGGTAGCCGGGATGGGAAAAATGTTTCCTGGGTGAACCTAAAGGTGCCGGAGGGCAATGATTATGTTGAGCTGATGCTCTACGATAAGGAACCCTCTGAAGCCTCTATGGGAACCATGAACCATATTTGTCTGGAGGTTAAGGATGTTTCCGAATCTGCATCAATACTCAAAGGCAGGGAGCTACCTGCTGGATTGAAGACACCGACCGAGATGAAAACCGGTATCAACAAAAAGAGACAAATCAATTGCTATGATATTGATGGCACACGAGTAGAAGTTATGGAGGCAAATACTGTTGATGGGTTTCCGGTACCATCATCAACCGCTCCTCCATTGAAATTTGTTCAATAATTAAATTTGAAGCCCATGAAAGCAATGGTTCTAACAGGTATCCGAAAAATGGAGATGCTTGAACTTCCGACTCCTGCAATCACTTTAAGTACCGATGTATTGATCAAAATGAAAGTTGTAGGCGTCTGTGGATCAGATGTCCATTACTATACCCAGGGTAAAATTGGTAGTCAGATCGTCAGATACCCTTTCCCGGTAGGTCATGAAGGGGCTGGAGAGGTAGTAGAGGTCGGGACAGCCGTGACGCATATTAAACCCGGCGACAGAATCGCCATCGAACCGGCCATGCCATGCGGCGAATGCGACCAGTGTAAGGTTGGCCGCCCGCATACTTGTCGGAAACTACGCTTTTTGGGCTGTCCAAATCAGGCTGATGGTTGCCTGACGGAATACATTGTGATGCCGGAAGGCAGCTGTTTTCCGATCCCTGACGGCATGACTTATACCGAAGCCGCCATCAGCGAGCCGCTTGCCATTGGACTTTATGCCGTTAACCAATCTATCCCGCTTAAAGATGCAACTCTTGGTATTTTGGGATTTGGACCTATTGGGATGAGTGTACTTTTATCGGCTCAGGCCAAAGGTGCCACCAGAATATTTGTAACAGATCTGGTGGATGAACGGCTTCAAGTCGCAAAGGAGTGCGGTGCTGTCTGGACCGGGAATCCAGCGAAAGCGGATGTTGTTTCAGAAGTTAAGGCGAAGGAACCGTTGCTTTTGGATGTTGTCTTCGAATGCTGTGGCAAACAGGAAGCAATTGATCAGGCAATTGAAATGCTCAAACCGGGTGGTAAACTGATGGTCATAGGTATCCCGGAATTCGATCGGTGGAGTTTTCCTGTCGACCAAATGAGACACAAGGAGATTTGCATTCAGAACGTCAGACGACAGAACCATTCGCTTGAAGAGACCCTCGATCTAATGGAAACGGGGAAGATCAGAGTCGGCAAAATGGCCACCCACCGCTTTCCGTTTACCAGAACAAAAGAGGCTTTCGATCTGGTGACAGAATATAGGGATGGAGTGATGAAAGCCATGGTGGATTTTGAATAAACTACTTCCTCCCCAGGCTGGTATTCTTAAATGCTGAAATATCAATTAGTCCGTTGGTATCATTGTCGAAGCTGATCTGGATGCTGTCGCCAGCCATGGTCACTGGCATCTCGTTCGAGATTTGCGAAGAACCAATAAAGATGTTGTTCATCCCGCTAACTGTGAAATAGTAAAAACTATTGCCATTTTTGATATCAGACTGGATGCGGTTTACGATGGTTTTCAGCACCAATTTTTTCGTTGCATTCTTAGGGTTAATCTTGTTCCCAGCCATGTTGTAGGCATTTTTGTATGCCATCAGCGTTTCGACCAATGTATTTCCTACGCCAACAATTGTATAGTCTTCGATGGCGACCATAGCGAACATCTTAACCAGTCCGCCATTGTCTTTCAGCGTCATCATGTATGTTGGAATATTGTTGATATTGTAAGGAATCGGAAGAGAAGAGGTAAATCGCTTTTCCTGAACTTTTCCGATAGCCGAATTTTGTGCAGCAAATTCAGTGGCCCCGCTTTGTTTGTACCAGACAGCCTTTTTATTACGTGTATCTACCAGAACAAACCCAACAGTGGCTTCATCGGCCCCGACTGAAGTTAATCCTGTATACCAGTATGATCTGTTGTCTTCGCCATAAACAAGAGAGAGCTTCTGGGTAACCTGCAGCTTGTTCTCGTTGGAGAAGTTCCAGAATCCTTTCACGAAATTACCCCAGTCGTTGAGTTGCTCTTCGATAAATTTGTCAGGCTGAATTCGGTCAATCCAATCCGGAGCCAGATCGATAGGGTACTCTGTACATTTGCCGGTTTCCGTATTGACAACCACCACTCCAACTGCATCATCCCCATAAAATCCTATCTTTTTCTTGTATTTGGTCACAACCCAGTAGGGAACTCCATCATCGTCGATCTCAAAACTATAATCTGTCAGACCAGTATTGAAATAGCCACTGAAATAGAGGTGACGTTCGAGGTAATCTCCAAAAAATGCCTCTGACTGATATTTGATAAATACTTTCTTGCCATTTATTTCCTGAACCAGTTTGACATCCCTTTCGTTACAAGCATTGACCATTACATAGCCATTGGTGCCAGCACTGTTTTTGTTCCATTTAAAGAATCCTGAATGGAGCAGAGGTGCCACCCAATAAAGGTTGTTGCGAACTTTCTGGATATGAAAAGTCCCCAGCTTTACCTGGCTCCCCAATGCGGGTTGAGCACCCAGAACTTTATCTCCCAATAGATTGGCCAGTGATTCATCCACCACCCGGATCTTGTCGATCGAGATGGGAGCCATATGGGTCGACAGATTCTCACCGATCTCGACATTGCCAATCATTCCGCGGTAGTCGTTCCATCTGAAAAGAGACCATGAGGTAACAAAAGGGACCACCGTCATATACATAATCAAAGCGATGAAAATCCATTTGGGAGCAGCCATGCTGGTTAGCAGTTTCAAAGCCTGCATCTCGTTGGTTACCTGAGGTACCACGCGGAGGTTCATGATGACCCAGAGCAGCGTGAGGGCTCCGATCAAAGCTGGTAATCCTGGAAAACCGAACGCCACTACAGGCATTTGCGTGTATATGGCGATCAAGGCTACGACAAGAAGAATGATGATTTGGCTAACTCTTTTCATGTGTATATATTTTTTTTAAAATGAAGGCAGATTTTACTTCAAATTTAAACAAATAAATCTGATTGAACATAAGTTGGAAGGTAAGTGCAACAATTAGTTGCGCCATTACCAAACAACCAATTTTCATTAAGCCTATCCGTTAGCAGCAGGAATTCTGATCTTTCCTCAAAAAGATTAAATTTAGACAATTTTAAATCGGGGGAATTTAATAATGAGCCAAACTACTTTAACGACAAAAACAAAAATGAATGAATTTCTAAATCAGCTGAAAATTTTTCAGGTACGAAATCCGACAAATCTTTCCAATGAAAGAGTCATTTCTGTCGATGCACTCAGAGGATTTGACATGTTCTGGATCATGGGCGGTGACATGATGTTCCAGGGATTAGACAATGTTTTCCACAATAAGATTACAGCATTTTTAAAATTGCAGACCGACCATGTCGAATGGCTGGGATTTCATTTTTACGACATCATCATGCCTCTTTTCCTGTTTCTTGTAGGCATTTCACTGGTCTTTTCCACCCGAAAAAGAATTAGCAAAGGCGCTTCAGATAAATCACTCTGGATGCATACCTTCAAAAGAGTTATCATTCTCTGGATATTGGGGATGGCTGTTCAAGGCAATTTGTTAACATACGACATCAACCAGATCCGGTTGTATTCCAATACGCTGCAGGCTATAGCAAGTGGCTATCTGGTGGCGACCATTTTAGTACTATATCTGCCGGTTCTTTATCAGCTTTTTGCAACTTTGGGTTTGCTGCTTTCCTATTGGGCTATTTTGGTGCTGATTCCGGTAGGAGGCAATGCCCTGGGTACTTTTACCATGAGCAGCAACGCAGCACTCAGCTTTGATCACTTGGTACTAGGAAGCTTTCATGACGGATTGCAATATACCTGGATTCTGACAAGCCTTGGGTTTTCAGCAACAGTAATGCTGGGCGTTTTATGCGGATACATGCTTCAATCAAATGAAGATCAAATGAAGAAGGTACGCAATTTCGTCCTTTTGGGTGCCGGACTGATCGTCATTGCACTCATTTGGAACCAGTGGCACCCCATCATTAAGAAAGTCTGGACCGGTTCATTCACTTTATTTGCGGGTGGTATAAGTATCCTGATGCTGGCTTTTTTCTATCTGATCATTGATATCTGGAAAATTCACATTGGCACAAAATGGCTGATTATTCTGGGTTCAAATGCCATTTTTGGTTATGTTGCCTGGCATCTGCTGGAAGGTGGTTTTGTGACCATTGCAGCGGTTTTTCTCGACGGACTGAAACCTGCTATCAACGATTGGTACCAGACGCTGTCGTATTTTGGCGGTTTTATGGTTATCTTCCTTTTGATGAGGTATATGTTTAACAACAAGACATTCATTAAGATATAGGATACTGGTTTTCAACCCAGAATCATTTTGCTGACATAAATGTCCTGAAATTCAGGGAAGCCTTCCAGGTTGACATGCCTGGTTTTGCTAAGGATTTTTGGAGCCAGTTCTCCGTCTTCGAAGAGAAAGATTTTGGCACCAATCAAAGCGGTATTACCCATTTTGTGAATTTTATCTACAGTCGTTTCGACCATTCCGGTAGAGAGAAGATGTTCTGTTGTGATGTAGTTGCCAAATCCACCGGCAATGTATATTTCAGAGATTTGAGACGTGCCAATGCCAAGAATTTTTGAGAGGATAGTGATTCCTGCGGCAATTGCTGCTTTTGCAAGTAGAAACTCATAGATATCTTTTTGCGTAAGTCCGACTGGCCCATCAATTTGAACGCGCTCCTCTCCTGAACTGATTTCACCAAACATCCCTATTTGTTCTAGTTTAAGCAAGATGGCTACAGCATCAATCAACGCGCTGCCACAAATCCCTTTCGGTTCAGTTTTGCCGATGACCAATGATTCAATCTTTGTACCGGCCAGCCGGAGTGATGAGATGGCACCGGTAGTTGCTCTCATTCCCATAGAGAGGTTGGCCCCTTCGAATGCCGGTCCGGCTGCAGTGGAAGCACAGATAATCTGATCCTTATTTCCTACCACAATCTCACCGTTGGTCCCCAGATCGATGAGTGCAGTATATTTTTCTTTCTTGTGCAATCCGGTTGCTGCAATTCCCGCCAAAATATCGCTTCCCACAAAACTTCCAATAGACGGATAGAAATGAATTGTTGCATCAGCCAAAAAATCCCATCCTAAATCGGAGGAAGAGAAGGATTTCAAGCCAAGATCTTCGACATGAAAAGGGTAACAGGAGAGAGGAGCGAGGTCGCTTCCGCTGAAAATTCGTTGCATTACAGTGTTTCCAACCAGAACGATTTTATTGGGGTTGTGATTGGTTCCGGTTAGCATGATACTGATCATTTTACCAATGGCAGTCCGGATAAGATGAGTCATTTCTGTCAGATGTCCATCGAGTCCTGCCTGAATTCTAGAGATCAAATCTGCTCCATATTTCACCTGAGGATTCAATAGTGTTTCAACTGCCAGTATTTTAGCACTGCTCAAATCGACCAATTGAGTTACGAGCGTGGTTGTGCCCAGGTCTACCGCTACTCCGACTCCGGATTGCGGTTCAAATTCAAAATCAGATTCATCAGCAAGAATGAGGTGGTTGAATTGCTCGACTTGAAGTGTGATGGATTCGGTGCAAAGGCTTTGGCATGCAAGCCTGCAGTCGTCCGGAAGCATAAAATGATCTAGCTTGCGCCTGCGTGATGCAGATACCGGTATATCACCTTTGAGCAATTTAACCTGGCATTTGCCACAGGTTCCTTTTCCGCCGCAGGGAAACTCAACCCCATATTCATGAAGTATATCAATGAGTGGAGTCTGGTCGTTCACGATCAGTTCTTTTCCCAGAGGATGCAATCGGATAGTGTGTTGACCCACTTTATAAGTTTTCAAGCTTTGTTTTCAACAGATCAAAGCCATTTGGTTCCGTTTCTAAATATATGACAACCAATTTGGATTCCTTAGGATTTGTTTGAATGATGTCCGTTGACAAGTAAAATTCGTCACAAAAGGATTCCTCAGCATAATTTTTCCCCGGGAAATCAATGTCAAACTGAATCTTCAGTTCATCTATTTTTTCTAACTCCAGGAGCTCTGTTTTCCTGAAAAGGATTAGATCCGCCAATTGAATCTGGGCCCTATAAATTGGTAGCTTTTTGAGTCTTGGATGATTGGTCATGGTAATATCTACTAAGCAGACTATTGGCATCAAATGAAGATGGCTGTGCTGTTTTACCAAATCCGAGATGTGGTCAATTCCACCTAACCCGCTTCTCTCTTCCTTCCTCCCTCTTCCTCTACAACCCGTATTCCGATAAAATAAACTTACCAGGATCTATCACCGGCAGCATCATGGCAATGAATTCATTTTCGCTGTCAGGAATGCTGTTAAGATCATCCCGGAATGCAGGCAAGTAGGCAGTTTCCATCTCAGAGAGTTTAAGTTTGCCCGACTGAAATGCCTCCTCAATGATGTCGAGTGCTGCCAGTGCACCATTCCGCGCATTGGCCACATATGAATCTCCTTTGATCAGTTCTTTCGAAATGCGGATGACATTTTCGGGTGAAAGTATCAATGCCTGAGGATCGGTGTAAACATCAGATCCCACCAGCAGTTGCTGCAATACATGGCACTGCATTTTGCCCAAACGCAGCGCTTCGTTCATGAGTCGCGCATCATATTCCAGTTGTTCGAAGTAAGCAGTTGGCGCCATCCCCGATAGGAGTTTAATGTTTTGGACCGATTCGTTGCTCCATAGATCAGCGCATGCGGAGGCGATGTTTCCGATTGGACTCAGGTGCGCACAGGCAGCAGTCTTTCCCTCCATTGAAATAGGAATTCCCGTAATTGCCTTCAGGAACGGGCCTTCGTATCCGCAGTCTTTGTCAGGGCCGACGGCACCTTCCTCCATTGCTACGATAGAGCGAACGACGGAGATCACCCGGACCAGGGCAGCAAATACTTTCGGGATGTATTTTTTCTCAGCCAGAACCATGGCCGTATTAGCAAATCCACAAGCGGAATCGCCGGCTGAAATTTTTCCATGTTTGTTTCCAAGCGTCACAATTTTGTGCCAGAGGAACTGCATATCCCTTACACCCAATACTGTCAAAGCGAACATGAGACCCTTCACATCGCACATCATAAGTGCATCATCCGACACCTCTTTGCCCCCGGTACTTTCGATCGAAAGCAGATCTCCACCAGCGATCATCCCTCTTTCAAAAAGTTCCATCATTGGTTCAAGATAAGCAGAACTGCGTTGTCTGGCCGGGCGTTCAAATTCCCTGAGGTCATTGGGTGTCAGACGGATTTCTGATGCCAAACCATGCTTATGGTAATATCTTTCGCACACCTCATTCATTATTTTAACGATCTCAACGCCAATATCAGGCGTTTTTGTCATCTCCAGAAGGGTCTCAAATTCAAGAACGACGCCTTTCGAATTCAGATGTACTGCTCGTTCCAATGCGCCTTCTGCGATTTCACGGTAGTGGGCGTAAACCTCTTTGAGAGTATTGTCATTGATACTCATCATTGGCAAAGTAAAATTGAGTTCAGCATAAACCTGTCCACCACCAATGAGCAGTCCACGACGTGTTTTAACCGGTTTTGGAGCAATTCCGAACGTCAGTTCATCCGGATTATTGATGACCAGGTTTTTGTATTTCATATGATCTTAAGTTATTGTAATATAATGTTTTGTAATAATTATTCATATTTATTTAGGGACAAAAATCTTCCATTATGCACCGATTACCGGGCATTCAGCCTATAAAAAATACAGCTAAAGTTGCTTATTAAGAAGCCAGTTTGTTAAGGTATTCAACTGCTTTTTGCGGATCCGGGGCATAAAAATCAGCACCAATACTCTTGCAAAAATCAGCATTAACAGGTGCGCCACCTATCAGGACTTTTGTTTCCGGAACGTGTTGTCTTATTCCGGCGACTATTTCACCCATGTTAACCATAGTTGTCGTCAACAAAGCAGATAATCCTACCACTGCACCTGGATTGTTTTTCAGTGCATCAATAAAGCGTTCTGATCCGACATCAACACCCAGGTCGACGATTGTCCAACCTCCACCTTCAACCATCATGGCCACCAGGTTTTTGCCGATGTCGTGAAGATCACCTTTTACGGTACCGATAATGAAAGTTCCTTTGGATTTGATGGCACCAGAGGCAAAGAAGGGTTTCAGTTGTATCATGGAGGCACCCATGGCTTTGGCAGACATGAGCATCTGAGGTACAAATATTTTGTTTTCGGAGAATTTTTTGCCAACATTTCCCATAGCGGGGATCAATGCATCTTCAAGAATTCGCTGAGGATTGATACCTGACTCGAGGGCTTGCTGGGTGAGTTCGTGTGAACCGTCCATCCCTCTCAGTTGTGGTGGATAAGGCGATTTTTGGTCGATTTTTCCAAATTCGACAGCTTCCAGAAGTTTCGCAATTATTTCGATCATTTTGTACTTGTTTAGTCGTTTGATATTAAACTGATTAATCCACTAAGTTAAAAATACCATTGAATTATTCAAGCGACTGAATAAAACAAAAATAGTTCTCATTTTGCCAATATTCTACTCCGATATTTACTAAATTCGATGCGATATTCACATATTGCATCTTTTATGTGCAATATATACCATTATGGCAGCCAAATACGAGGAGTTAATCTTACACGAGGAGGAATCATTTTTCATTGGTATTTTTCAGGACAATCTGGAAAAGAGCAGTTGGCATTACCATAACAACTATGAGATCAGTTTTATTACAGAAGGTACAGGCCGAAGGATTGTAGCAGATTCGATGGAAGAGTTTCAGCCTGGAGATCTGGTTTTTCTTGGAAGTAACCTTCCGCATGTCTGGGTGGCAGAGAAGGAGTCGCAGGTTATGACTGATCGGACATTGGAAATGGTTTTCCTGCAGTTCTCTGCTAACATTTTGTTTCCCCAATTGCTTGCACTTCCTGAATTTAAAAATATCAAAAGGGCACTTGAGCTATCTGAAAGGGGAATTCAAATTGTGGATCGCACGTTGAATGAAGTTAGTGAACTCATGCTTCAGTTACCATATCTGAAGAGTTTTGACAGAATGAATTATTTTTTCAAACTGATGGACATCATTGGGAAAAGCGATTCGAACATCCCACTTGCCAGCGAAGAGTATATGCGCAAAAGATTTACTACCGGCAATAGGCGGATAGCACAACTGCATGACTATTTAATGAATCATTACCGCGAAGAGATAGATCTGGAGAAACTTGCCGATCTGGTTCACATGGCGGAAGGCTCTTTGTGCCGGTTTTTTAAACAGAATGTTGGTACATCAATTTTTGAATACCTAAACAGGATTAAAGTGGATTTTGCCTGTAAATTGCTAATGGATCCGGAGATTGGGGTATTTGATGTTTGCCTCGACAGCGGCTTCAATAATCTGAGTCATTTCAACAAGCAGTTTAGGAAGAATACCGGTGTAACTCCAACAGAGTATCGGAAAAGGTTTAAGGGTTTGGTTTAAATAATCCAAAGAGGAATTTGTTATTCCAACAAATCAGGAATCCACCGATGTGTCATCTTTCCTGAGCGTTCTTTCAAATCCTCCCATTTGTCAATGTCAAAGTCAATAACCACTGTTGAACAGGTAGGTACATCCAGGTTAAAACCAGATATCAGATGGTCCAGGAAATAATAAACGGTTGGATTGTGCCCCACCACCATTACGGTAGTATGTCTATCGTCAATTTCCTGTAGCAAGCGGCTAAAAAAACCGGATTGCATGCCGGTATACAACTTCTTTTCATACCTTATATTCCCGGTAGGAAAGCCCAGAAGATCGGCAAAAATACGTGTAGTCTGGGTAGTCCGAATTGCAGGACTGGAGATGATCAGATCTGGTTTTACATCGGCTTTGATCATTTCGTGGCAAATTCTCTCAGCATCAGATTCACCGCGTTCGGTTAAAGTCCGGTCATAATCCTGATCGTAACCATGGTGGATGGTTTTTGCGTGACGAACAATGATTACGCGCTTCATTTAATTTTTTCCAGCTCTTTCCAAACCAACGCACTTGCACCGACAATGGCGGCAGTGCCCGATTTAAGTTTGGAGGGAAGAAGTTTTATTTTGCCTTTGTAAAATGGAAGGAGGTAATGGTTCAAACTTTTTATGGTCGGAGCGAAAAGTAATTCACCTGCGGCTACTGGTCCGCCGAAGAGAAAAATCGCCTCCGGACTAAGATAATGAACAGCATCAGCGAGACTGCGTCCGAGAATTTCACCGGTATATTCAAAGACTTCGAGGGCGATCGGATCATTTTGAACAGCAGCGTCAAAGACCATTTTGGAAGTCAGGTCGTTGAAGGCAACTTTGGCCAATAGACTTTCGCTGTTGTTGTATTTGGCAAGCAGTTCGAAAACTGTTCTTCTGATGCCAGTTGCAGAGCAATAAGTTTCGAGGTGTCCCTTCGACCCGCAACCACATGGACGACCCTCAGGTACGACTGTTACATGACCCAGTTCCCCGGCGAGACCATCATGACCGTACACAAGATCGCCATTAACGATGATTCCGCTGCCAAGACCTGTTCCAAGAGTAATCATCACAAAATTACTCATGCCTATGGCGCCTCCGTAGATCATTTCACCCAAAGCGGCGGCATTGGCATCGTTGGTCACTTTGATGATGCTGAATTCGGGCAGTTTTGCCTGGATAAGGCCAGTGAGTGGGACTACTGTGACAAATGGTAGATTGGCAGTAATCCCAATAGTGCCATCGTAATAGTTGGCAAATGGAGCACCAATTCCAATGCCCATCACCTCAATATCGGGGATGTCTTTTCTAACATGCTCAATGGCTAGAAGAATTTCGGATGAAATGAGCGAAATGAAATCACCCACCAATTTTTCTGACACATCCAGACGGGCATCCGGGTTTTCTTTTTTCTGAGGTGTTGGTAGCTGTGGTTTCTTTTCATACAACACGTTTCCCGCCTTGTCGACTATACCGATCGCAGTATTTGTACCGCCAATGTCAAGACCAACCACAACTTGCCTCATGAGAGAAATGATTAGATATGGCTCTAAAGAATTATGCAATAATTCTTTAGAGCCATATTACTTTATCTTATTTTACTGCCTTTCAATGCAAAGAATACGATATATGCGTAACATGCCACCGGAATCAATAAGGCACCACGTGCGCTGAACGAGTCGGTGAGGGCTCCCATCAACAATGGAACGACGGCACCACCTACAATCAAGGTATTGATAATTCCTGAAGCCAATGGCATTTCAGAAGGATCAAGATCATTTACTCCAAGAGAGAAAATGTTCGGGAACATGATTGAGTTGAAGAATCCGATTGAGAGGAGACACCACATGCCGATTGTTGCAGGCAACATGAAAGCTGCGAGGATCAGAAGCATGTTGACTGTTCCGAAAATTCCCAGTGCCACATTGGCTTTTCCTTTTCCCAATAACATCAGGAAAAAATTAGCTACAGCGATACCCAGGAAAATAAATCCGTTTTCAGGTTTTGATTCAAAAACAAACTGACCGTTGCTCATGGAAGCAGAAGTTATAAACCAACCAACGAAGAAGGCAAAAATCATTACAAAGGCAGAGTATTGATATCTTTTGGCAGAAGGCAGATCGCTTAGCAGGATTGAGCCGAAGAATCTGCCGATCATAGCGCCACCCCAATAAATAGCTGACAACTTAACAGCCACATCCAGGGCAGTACCATCAGCTTTCAAGTATGGGGCAATCTGTCCGGCTGTACCAACTTCAGCACCAACATAGCAGAAGATACCCAATGCACCCAGCCAAACTTGAGGTTTCCTGAGTACTGATTTGGATGATATGGTCTCATCACCTTTAATCTCAGGCAATTTAATGAAAGCAATACCAATGGCAATGAGTACAACAATAGTTCCAATGACAACAAAAGGCATCTGGACAAACCTGGCTGCATCGGCGGCCGAAGCACCACCTTTAAGAGCCATAACAGCAGGGGCAAGTACAAGAATACCAGCAAGGAAAGGAGCGATAGTTGTTGCAACGCCATTCAATGCCTGAGTAAGATTTAATCGGGCTGGAGCTGTCTCTTGTGGTCCCAAAGCAGCAACATAGGGATTAGCCGCAGTTTGAAGGAAAACTACGCCTGTGGCCATTACGAAAACGGCAACAAGGAATAAAGGATATGAAAGGGCAGCAACAGCAGGGAAAAACATGTAGCTTCCTACAGCAACAAGAACAAGTCCGGCAATAACACCACTCTTGTATCCAATCTTTTTAATAATACTACCGCATAAAAAGCTAAAACAGGCATAGGCAAAAAAGAAGACCCCATTGACCAACTGTGATAGAAAATTTTCCCATCCGGGATAAAGAGTTTTCAAATCAAATGCCAATTGCACCTGATCTTTCATGGCAATGTTGAAGTTGGTAATGAAACCAAAAATGAAAAAAATCGAGGCCATAAAGGTCATTCCCAGACGGAGATTGCTGTTTGTCTTCTGTTCCATTGATTTAATTTTTAAGTTTATCAAATAATTAGTGTGGTTTTCGATGCTATAGACTTAACAAATATAGAAATAATTCGAACCTGAGGAATAGAAACGACCACATTTTCACATTGTCTATTTTTCTAACTTTGCCATTATCACTCAATTTTCAAACCATGGAATATACACCTTCTTCTGCACGTTATAATAACCAATGCGAATACCGCCGGTGCGGACGCAGTGGATTGAGACTACCCGCATTGTCTCTTGGATTATGGCATAATTTCGGCGGAGTTGATACTTACGAAACAGGTAGAAGCATGCTTCGTTTCGCCTTTGACAATGGGATCACTCATTTCGATCTGGCCAACAATTACGGTCCGCCACCTGGGTCTGCCGAAGAAAATTTTGGCAGCATCTATCAAAAGGATTTCAAACCCTACCGCGATGAACTCATCATCTCCACCAAGGCCGGCTATCTTATGTGGCCCGGTCCTTATGGTGAATGGGGATCACGCAAATATTTGCTTTCAAGTCTGGACCAAAGCCTGAAACGGATGAAGCTGGAGTATGTCGACATATTCTATTCCCATCGTCTTGACCCGGAGACTCCACTCGAAGAGACCATGATGGCACTCGATCAGGCAGTCCGTTCGGGGAAAGCCCTCTATGCCGGCATATCCAATTATCCGGCCGAGCAGACACGCGAAGCGGCAGGAATTCTGCGCAGGCTAGGTACGCCATGCCTCATCCACCAGCCGAAATATTCGATGTTCGAACGATGGGTCGAAAACGGATTGCTCGATACAGTTGAAAAAGAGGGGATCGGTGTGATTGCTTTTTCTCCCCTTGCACAGGGTTTGCTAACAGACCGTTATCTTAACAATATCCCCGAAGGATCCAGGGCTTCCAAATCGTGGGGCTTTCTGAAACCTGAGCAGGTGGCACCTGCCATTGCAAAGGCAAAAGCATTGAACGACATAGCCCTTCAGCGTGGACAGACCCTTGCGCAAATGGCAATTGCCTGGTTGCTCAAAGATGCCAGAGTGACTTCAGTATTGATTGGTGCGAGTTCGGTGAAACAATTGGAAGATAATCTTCAGTCGCAAAAGATGTTGTACTTTGCTTCAGATGAACTGAAAGCGATCGAAGTGATCCTGAAAAGCAATTGATATTTCAAGAAAATCTATCCGGCTTGCTCCGGATAAATTTTCTTAAAATACTTTAGCGCACAATCTTGCAGAACCTTGTGTTTGCGTTCTTCCGGAATCACCGGAGCCAATGCTTTCTGGGTAAAGATCGGCCATCCATCCCCATCAATACCTGTTTTTTCAGTCAATCCCATCTCCTGGTAAAGCGTACAACTTCCAAGGTTGATCAGGCTTAGCTTCTCCTCCTTTGAAAAAGGTTGAAAAGTCAGTCCACGTTCGCGGATCCCTACCAGAAATAATACTCCGTTAAGATCTATATCGATATCGAACTGTTTGCCAAGATGGTTGCACAATTCTATCCAGGTTGAAAATGGCATGGCTAAAATATATTTGGCAAAGCTAACAGAAAAAATTATTACACAGAGTTACACAGAGAAACCACGGAGTTCCACAAAGAAGAATGAATTGTGAAACGAATCTTCACTAAGACAAAATCAAGTAAAAAACTCAGTGTTTCTCTGTGTATTCGCTGTGTAACTCTGTGTAATTTATTTAAAACTAGCAATGCAAGTGCTGAACAGACGTCAAAAAGTGTAATTTTGCACCTAATATCAAATAGTATAAGTATTACCCATAGTTTTCCCGAAAGGATATTAAAATGAAAAAAGTTCAGATAGCTGAGATATTAAAAACAGGTCAGGTTGGTGCTGAAATCACCATTAAAGGTTGGGTACGGACTCGGCGTGGAAGCAAAAATGTAAATTTTATTGCATTAAATGACGGGTCAACGATCAACAATCTGCAGGTCGTTGCAGAAGTAGAATCCTTTGGGGAAGAGTTATTCAAAAATATAAATACTGGTGCTGCCATTGGTGTCACAGGTACACTTGTAGCATCGGCAGGTTCGGGACAATCCGTAGAATTGAAGGCTGAAAAAATTGAGATCATTGGGTTATCTGACCCCGACAAATATCCCATTCAGCCCAAAAGGCATTCGCTCGAATTTTTGCGTGAGATGGCTCACCTTCGGCCAAGGACGGCTACTTTCAGCGCCATTTTCAGGATACGGCATGCCATGATCTTTGCCATACACTCCTTCTTCAACGAACGTGGATTTTTTAATGTGCACACACCAATTATCACAAGCTCGGATGCTGAAGGTGCCGGGGAGATGTTCCGCGTCAGTACACTCCCACCCATAAATCCTCCTTTGAATGAGGAAGGAGCTGTCGATTACAGTCAGGATTTCTTTGGAAAAGCCGCGAATCTGACCGTTTCTGGTCAGCTGGAAGGCGAACTTTTTGCCATGGCCCTTTCAAAAATTTATACTTTCGGGCCAACCTTCCGTGCCGAAAATTCAAATACTTCCCGTCACCTGGCAGAATTCTGGATGATCGAACCGGAAGTTGCTTTTTGTGATCTGGCGGATAACATGGATCTGGCCGAGGAGTTTCTGAAATATCTCATCAACTACGCACTGGATCACTGCATGGATGACCTGCAGTTCCTCAGCAACAGGCTGGCAGAAGAGGAAAAGGTGAAACCGGCCGACCTGCGCTCGATGGAGTTGATTGAGAAGCTAAGATTTGTTGCCGACAATGATTTTATTCGGCTCACTTATACCGAAGCGATTGAAATTCTGAGAAATTCAAAACCGAATAAAAAGGGACAATTTCAGTACCCTGTTGGCGGATACGGCTTTGATCTTCAGAGCGAGCATGAGCGATATCTGGTCGAAAAAGAGTTTAAAAAACCGGTGATCCTCACGAACTATCCCAAAGAGATAAAAGCTTTTTATATGCGACTAGATGACAATGGTCAGACTGTTGCCGCAATGGATGTTCTTTTTCCTCAGATTGGAGAAATTATCGGCGGATCGCAGCGTGAAGAGCGGCTCGAGGTTTTGGAACAAAGAATGGATGAGATGCATATTCCGAAAGAAGAGATGGAATGGTATCTCGATACAAGGCGTTTTGGAGGATGTCCACATGCCGGATTTGGTTTGGGATTTGAAAGGCTCATGTTATTCGTAACCGGGATGGGAAACATACGTGATGTCATTCCTTTTGCCAGGACACCAAAAAATTGTGAGTTTTAATTTGGGAAAATGCAAAATCTCTCTCTTCAGCAAAGGCTCCTTCAAAAATTATCTCCCCAGCAGATTCAGGTAATCAAGCTGTTGGAGTTGCCTATGCTTCAGCTGGAGCAACGTATCAAGAAGGAGTTGGAAGAGAACCCTGTTCTTGAGTTGGATGAAAATGAATTTGGTCCAACAGAAGAGGAGGCCACCAATGATCTGAAGACAAAAGAGGATGCAGACAACGAAGAATTTTCTGTTGACGACTACATCAACGATGAAGATGAACCTTCGTACCGTTACGAAACCAACAACTATTCCAAAGACGATAAGATTGCAGAGATCCCCTATTCGGAATCCAATTCCTTTCATGAATACCTCCAGGAGCAGCTTTCTATGCTTATGTTGAACGAGGAGGATTCCATCTTAGCAGAACAAATTATTGGCAATATTGACGAAGATGGCTATTTGCGCCGGGAGTTGGATGCGATTGTCGATGATGTTGCTTTTGGCCGAAATATTTTGACTGACGAAAAAAAACTTGCCGGCATCCTGAAGATCATTCAGGAGTTGGATCCTGCCGGCGTTGGTGCACGAGATTTGCGTGAATCCCTAATGATTCAGCTTGCCAGAAAGGGACTGCGCCGAGTTGAAATTAAAATGGCCTACCGGATTTTAGAAGATACTTTCGAAGAGTTTACCAAAAAGCATTACGATAAGATTCAGCGCAAATTTAACATTGGCGATGATGACCTTCGGGATGCGATAGACGAAATTCTAAAATTAAATCCCAAACCAGGTAGTTCCTTTAGCAATAATCTTAACAAGGGAAACCAGACTATCATTCCTGATTTTATCCTTGAGATTGTGGATGATGAAATGATCCTTAGTCTAAACCAGAGGAATGTCCCAGAACTGACTATCAGCAATTACTATGCAAATATGCTGAAGAGCTTCCGTGACAATGGCCGGGGCATGAGCAGCGATCAGAAAGATGCACTTCTTTTTGTCAAACAGAAGATAGATTCGGCCAAATGGTTCATCGACGCCATCAAACAACGTCAGGAGACCTTGATGATGGTGATGAATGCCATGCTACAGTTTCAGCGTGAATTTTTTGTTGAAGGCGATGAAACCAAAATGAAACCAATGATTTTGAAGGATATCGCTGATCTAACTGGCCTTGATATCTCTACCATTTCACGTGTTTCCAACAGTAAATTTATTCAGACCCATTTTGGAATCTATTCGCTGAAATACTTTTTCTCCGAGTCAATGCAGAAAGAGGATGGTGAAGAGGTATCCACCCGTGAGATCAAGTCAATTTTGAAGGAATGTATCGGCAATGAGAACAAGCAAAAGCCTGTTACAGACGATGAACTTGCCAATATTCTGAAAGACAAAGGATACAATATTGCCAGGCGTACTGTTGCCAAATACCGCGAACAATTGGATATACCCGTTGCAAGAATGCGGAAAGAGCTTTAAACGATCAGACAACAAACTTGTATCCTATACCTTTGAGTGTGCGGATATGATCGTTGCCAATTTTTTCCCTGAGTTTTCTAATATGGACGTCGATCGTCCTGTCGCCAACGATGACATTGTCGCCCCAAACTGCTTTATAAATTTCGTCTCTTAAGAAAACTTTGTCAGGTTTTGAAACGAGCAAAGTGAGCAATTCGAACTCTTTACGGGGAAGCATCATCTCTCTGTCGTCGATCTGAAGCGTAAATTTTTCTTTATCAATGATCAGATTCCCAATATGCAGAACTTTTCCCTGATCATTCGATTCAGCGGTAGCTCCACCGCTTCTTTTCAACAATGCCTTTACCCTGCTTATCAATACTTTAGGACGTATGGGTTTGGTAATGTAGTCGTCAGCTCCTGCGTCAAATCCAGCAATTTGTGAATAGTCCTCTCCCCGTGCAGTCAGAAATGCTATCACAACATCACGGAATCCGGGAAGTTTTCTAATCTCCTCGCAGGCGGCGATGCCGTCCATCTCCGGCATCATCACATCCAGAATGACCAGGTCGGGCTTTACTTTTGTCACCATCTGGATAGCCTCTTTCCCGTTTCTCCCGGTAAACACCTTAAAACCTTCCCGTTCGAGATTGTAGCTCACAAATTCGAGAATATCTTCTTCATCATCAACAAGTAGAATTCGAGGGGTGTTGTCTTTTTCGATCATAATATGCAGTTTTTAATTGGTAGAGACGCATAATTATGCGTCTTCACCGGGCATCATTTAACGTATTTAGAGACACATTATTATACGTCTGCACGGCATTGCAACGTCTCTACCATATCATAAATATAGGTTAATTTTTTGATCAACAGGTTTTTTGCATGGGATTATTTTGTCAGCTTTCCTTTTTCGAGGGCAAAAGTAAATGTTGTTCCACCTTCAGGGACACTTTTTACATGGATTTTTTGCTTGTGTGCTTCGATAATGTGTTTGACAATCGACAATCCCAATCCGGTACCTCCCTGCATCCGAGAGCGGCTTTTGTCAACCCTGTAAAAGCGTTCGAAAATGCGCGGCAGATCCTTTTTATCTATTCCGATACCATCATCATGGACTTCGACCAGTAGTAAATTATTCATATCATAAAAGCCCACCGTGACGTTTCCATCACGCCGACCATATTTAATGGCATTGCCAATCAGGTTGCGCATGGCTTCAAAGATTCGTTTTTTGTCGGCTTTTACAAGAAAGGGTTTCCCGGAGGAGAGGTTCAGGTTCATAGAAATACCTCTTTCAGTGGCTTCACGAAGTTCGAGTTCGAACACCTCCTCAATCAGTTTGCTCATGTCGAAAATCTCCGGATTAAGCTTAAGCTCTCCGGATTCGAGCTTGGTAATGGATTCAAGGTCTTCAACAACGTTGATCATCCTGTCGATGCTCTTCTCTGTCCGTTCGAGGTACAACCTGTTAATTTCGGGATCTTCCAATCCGCCATCCAAAAGGGTTAAAATATAACCCTGGATATTGAAGATGGGTGTTTTTAGTTCGTGAGAAACGTTTCCAACAAAATCTTTCCTGTATTTTTCAAGGTCGCGAAGCCGCTCGATCTCAGCCATTTTATCATCAGCCCAGATTTTCACATCGTGTTCAACCTCAGCTAGAATGTCTTTGTTTCGATCCTTTTTTTTCTTTTTGTCCTTCCCTGGAACGCCACTGATTGTTTTATAGATAGGGGTAATCTTGTCATTTACCAGATAATTCAAAATGTAACTGGTGGACAGAAATGAAATCAAAAAGATGATGGGGATCAGAAATATCAGATAATAAGCCTGTCCATAAATATAGTTAAGGATGATGAGTAACCCAGTAAAAAGCGTGGTAACCAAGGAGGATACCAGGGAAAGATTACTTGGGGTATATGACCTGAGAATTCGCATGCTTCATTATCACACTCCGAACAATTTGAACAGGTAGTATACCAATGCCGCGATGCCCATTGAAACAGGTATCGTCAGAATCCATGCATAAAGCAGGTTGATGGTAACACCCCATTTTACAGCTGTCACTCTTTTTGTTAATCCAGTACCCATGATCGCTCCTGTAATAGTATGTGTCGTGCTCACAGGTATTCCAAAGGCATCTGTTCCAAAAAGGAGTAAGGCTCCCGAAGTCTCTGCTGCTACACCTTCGAAAGAGGTAAGTTTGGTGATTTTGGTCCCCATTGTTTTAACAATCTTCCAACCTCCGGAGATTGTTCCGGCGCTGATTGCAAAATAGCATCCCAATACAATCCAGTGAGGAATGGCATGAATTTTTCCTCCAACCATTGAAATTTGAGCCCAATCAGGAATGGATGCAGGATCCACACCTTTGAAATAAACCATTAAAGTGGCAGCAATTAGTCCCATCACTTTTTGTGCATCATTACCACCGTGACCGAGGCTGAAAAGAGCAGAAGAGAGAAGCTGGAACTTTCTGAAATATTTCTCTAAAACATGCGGATTTCCTTTCTTCAAAAGATTCAGCATAAGAATAGAAATGAAATAGGAAATCATCATTCCCAAAAATGGAGCTAGAAATATAAAGGCGGCGATTTTAAGGATAACGCTTGAATGGACGACAGCCCAGCCTGCATGCGCAATGGCAGCCCCTGCCAATCCTCCCACAAGTGTATGGGATGAACTGGATGGAATACCCAAATACCAGGTAAGTAAATTCCAGATGATCGCGGCAATTATTCCAGCTAAAATGACCTGGAGTGTAATAGCGTTGGTATCTACAACTTTGGCAATTGTATCGGCAATTTTTAGCTCAAAAATGGCATAGGCCAGAAAGTTGAAAAATGCTGCCCACAAGACTGCTTGAATGGGCGACAATACTTTTGTCGATACAATGGTGGCAATTGAATTCGCTGCATCATGAAAGCCATTGATGAAATCAAAAATAAATGCCAATACGATGATGATAATCAGTAGATTAAGGCTCATTATCTGATATTTAAACGATTAGTTCTAACAGAGTTGAAAAATTTGTGTCAACTTATCCCATTTTGACAACCAGGGAAGAAAATATATTGCCTACATCGTCACATTTGTCGATGGCTTTTTCGAGTGTAGTTAAAATATCCCGCTTTTTGATCAGATCAATTGCATTGTCTTCTTGCTCAAACAGTTTGGATAGATACTCCTGATAAATATCGTCAACTTCGCTTTCAAATTCACTGATTTTTTCGCAACAGTGTGAATATTTTTTGAAATCATTGACAGACCTGACACTTCTCAAAACCATTTGAATTTCTTTGTTAGCAGAATGAATGCGGTCTGCAATCCAAACAAATTCATCAGGAACTGAGCTTAATTTATAAAAGTAAATTCTTTTTGATGCGGCATGAATGTAATCAACCACATCATCCATGTTGTTGATCAATTCGTGGATATCTTCCCTTTCAAATGGTGTAATAAATGTGCCATTCAATTCATTGAGCAGGTTTTTTGTGATGTTATCCCCAATGTGCTCAACTTCTTTGATCTGTTTTGTGTACTCAAGTCTTTGAGGAATATCCCGTTCTCTAACAAGTTTGATTAATAGCTCAGAGGCCAGTACCATGTTGTCGGCAGCATCATTGAACAAGGGAAAAAATTTGGTGTCTTTGGGGACCAGAAAACTAAAAATTTTGTCGAGCTTCATGAGTAAGATATTATTTGGTTACGTATTTGTAGTTGACCCTCACATCAGGTAGTAAAACGTTTCGAGCTTAATAATGTTCCCGAGATTTTTGCTGTGAAAAATACTCTGCTGAAATTTGGCACAAAAATAGTTAATAATAAGAGATTTTTTACCATCATTAAACAAGTTCAAAAATTAAATATATCCTTAACAGATTGTTAACATGGAAGATCTCTAATGACAAATTACTATTTGCCAACTTGCAGATTGATGCCAGCAAAAATGGTTGTAAGTGGCATGGGGTAGTAACGATTAGGTTCATATTTTTGACCAAGGAGGTTTTCTCCGCTGATCGTGAATTCCAGATGTCTGTTTAAAAACCAGGCTGCTTTTGCATGAAGCAAATTGTAACTTATCAGATTAATTTTCCCAGAGGCATCATTGTTAAGATCGGAAATTTGCTGTAGAGAACAATTGACCCTAAATCTCTCCCAGTGATAAGTTCCGCTGAGGAAAAGATTGTTTTTTGGGGTGGAGAACAATGGCTTTTGCATATGAATGTAGCTGTACGATAGCAGCAATTCAAGATTTCTAATAGGTCTTGCAGTGAGCGCCAACTCAACTCCTTTGTTATTGATTTGTCCGGTATTGTATAGATTCCCCATAGCTCCGGTAACAATTAGGTTGTCTCCTTTTACCACATATCCGGTTAATTCAATTTTCAGCTTTTCTTGAAGGAAACTCTGCGAGACCCCTGTTTCATAACTATATATTCGCTCCGGCTGAAGATTCGGGTTGTGGTTAAACATATACAGTTCACGGACTGTCGGACTGCGGAATCCCTTTGAAAAAGCTGCTCTCCATGTTGTTTGGGACGAGAGTTGCCAGGCGAAACCGGTAGATGGAATCCATTCGTTGCCATATTTGCTATGATTTTGCAACCTTAATCCACCGTTCAGGGTAAGATTACGCAAAATTGTTTGTTGCATAAAACCGTAAATACCAGCTTCGCTGACTGTTGTATCCGCAAAAGTGATGCCTTTGCCATTCATGGCTTTGGTGTTTTCAGCCTTTCCTCCATACTTTGCCAGATCGGCTCCGAATGACAGGTTGTTCCCTTCAAAAAGCTTTAAAGTCTGGTATAGGTTTAGTCCCGTGTTCTTATCTGTTGAATGAAAACCATCCGTGATGGTGTGCTCTCCGAAGTTGTTGTAAATTTTTATGGCTCCTGAAAGTTTATCGTATTCATTTGTTAAAGATATAGCCCAGTACCCACGGGTGATATCGAGCCGATTTCCTGCCAATGCTTTTAAAGTGTCAGGTCCCGGATCCTGTGCATTGAATTTGGCCAAAGAGAAATCAGCGTCCGCTTTGAAATGTTTATTGAATTCATATCCCAATTTGGCATATCCATTGGCTATTTCGAAATCAGAGAATGGACGGTGGCCATCTGTCTTATCGTGGTTGAATGAGATAAATGAGCTGAGCTTATTTTTTCTAATGCCTAACGAAATCGCCTGTTTTTGGGTATTGTAAGATCCATAAGAGAGCCTTGCACTTCCTCCCATTCCTTCAGCGTTCTCTTTTCTGGTGATGATGTTGATGACGCCACCCATGGCATTGGATCCATAAAGAATCGATGCCGGACCGCGGATTACTTCTACCCTTTCAACATCTGATGCCACATAACTGTCGGGAAGGGGATGTCCCATCAGTCCCATAAATTGCGGATGACCGTCAATCAACATCAGTACTCCTGTGGTCGGGTTTCCACCTATGCCCCGGATGGAGATTTGCCCTGCCGATCCTGCCGCTACACCAAAACCGGTAACGCCTCTTTCAGTTACGAACAGACCTGGTACCCTGCCGTTGAGCATCGGTAAAATAGCCGATTCATTTCCTTCTGCAATCTGCCTTCGGTCCAGAATGGAAACAGCAAGAGGGGTCATATTGCGGTTTATTTTGGCTCTGGTCCCGGTTACGATTATCTCTTTGATGTTGATTGTATCCTTTATTGAGATGGATTTATCTTGACCATAAGTGATATAAATGGAACTGAATAGGAGAAAATATATGAATAGCTTTTTCATTTTAGGTATTACGAATTATAAATATAGTGTTACCAGAGACTTAAATTTTTTTACTTTACCTTACTCATAATCAACTTACCATGTTCAATCCCTTTGATTCCAATGAGTTGGTCTGACAGTTCGGTTAAAGTGTGAGCCGTACCTTTTACTGTGATTACTTCCATGGTGTGGTCGTTTTCGATAAAGAAGCGCTGAGAAGAGAGAATGACTTCAGCATGTTGTGTCTGCAGCTCAAACGATCTGTTCCATACCTCCTTTTTGCTGTTGGGAAGCACCAACACGATGGCGCCTGCGACCAGGTTGTTGCACTGCCATTTTTTCTCAACAGTGTTTTTCTCGATCAGGGCACGAATGGCTTGAGACCTGTTTGGGAATTGATTTTCCTTCACGTAGGTGTCAAGTGCCTGAAGCAACTCCTCTTCCAGGGATACGCTAAAACGAGAGACGGTCATGGTATTACGAATATTAATATTCGTGTGCAAAGATAGAAAATAAAAGGAAGATAGGAAGATGAGAAGATGGGAGGATTGGAATCGAGGATTATTTCGCGAGGGCTTTTTTGGAGACGAAATAGATCTTGGCAATCCCATACATTAGCACCAGTGCAAAAATGATGGCGGCGCCGGATGGAATGTCGTAGATGTAGGAAAAAATCAGTCCGGAGAGAGATCCGACAAAACCAAAGAGGATAGACAAAAAGATCATCTTGTGAAAGTAGCGGGTAAAAAGGTTGGAGATAGCCTGTGGAATAGTGAGCAATGACATCACCAGGATAATTCCGACAACCCTGATATTTAGCACAATCGTTAAAGCAACCAAGCAAATGAGGATCATATTAAATAGCCTGACCGGTGTATTGTTTGTCAAGGCGTATTCTTCATCGAACGAAATGAAGAGGATCATCCGGTAGAAGAGTATAAAAAAGGCGGCGATCCCGATGGTGAGTAATGTTAGAAAGACAAGGTCCGTATAAGAAACTGTGAGGATATTCCCGAAGAGGTAGCTCATCAGGTTTGGGGCATAGCCTGGGGTCAGGAAGATGAAGATGATCCCAAGGGCCATTCCCAGCGCCCAGAGCATCGCAATGGCTGAATCTTCCCGGAGATCGGCCTTCCTGGTAAAGAATTCTATGCCCAAAGCGGAAAAAATGCCAAAAAGTACGGCACCCAAAATGGGATCAAATCCCATGTAATAACCCATTCCGATGCCACCGAATGAAGCGTGGGTAATGCCACCGCTGATAAAGACGATTCTGCGCGAAACGATGTAGGTCCCGATGATCCCACAGGTGATGCTGGCCAGGAGAGAGGCCAGCAAAGCGTTGCGAAAGAAATTCATGGCCAGCAATGACATCAGGTTGTCCATCATTGTTCGTGTTGGTGTAAGACGGTATGAGGAATTTTGCCGTGGCTAATAATTTGGATCGGGCACTCATAGGCCTCCATCAATTCGGGAGTTATTTTGTTCCCGGGATGGTAGTGCAAGGAGTGGTTCACACAAGCGATGGATTTCACATAAGTCGAGATGGTACCAAGGTCATGAGAAACCAACAAGATGGCTATCTTCTCATTGAGTTTGCGAAGCTTTTCGTAGAGTTCCCGCTCAAATCGATTGTCCACGTACGTATTGGGTTCATCCAGGACAAGCAGCCTGGGTTGATTCACCAGTGCCCGGCAAAGCAATGCACGCTGGATCTGTCCGCCGGAAAGTTCGCCAATGGCTTTGTTGCGGATGTCATATATGCCCATTTGGTGCATCAATTCCTCCGCAAACTCAAGATCTTTTTGCGCATATTTTCTGATGATGCTCCTTTTTGACATGAGTCCGGATTTCACTACTTCAGCCACAGAAATAGGGAATTTGCGGTCGATGTTGTTGATCTGAGGGAGGTAACCGATGCGATGGCGGTTGCCTTGGGTCATGCAATCATGAAAAATCACCTCACCTTTGAGTGGAGGTAAAAGTCCTAAAATGGCCTTCAGAAGTGTCGTTTTTCCTCCACCATTCGGACCAATAACCCCGATAAAATCACTGTCGTGGATGGTGAGGGAGACATCAGATAGAATGATGTTGTCCTCGTATCCAACCGTCAGGTGGCGAATATCGATCAAAGGAACCAGGTAGGTGAGATTCTGAAGCATACTAGTTTATTTCCACACAAATTTATAAATAATCAGGCTAAAAGAAGGCTATTTTGCGGCGGCCATTTTTCGGGCCAAAGAGATCATCTGACCCGGCCAATCGTAGGCCAGAGGATCGATTTGGATCACTTTGCTGCCGGTTTCGTTGGCAATGATATCTGCATTTTCGACATCAAACTCTTTTTGAATCATGATGTATTTGATTTTTTGAGCTTTTGCTTCCAGAACAATGTCCTGAATGTGCCGGGGGGTAGGAATCTTGCCTTCAAATTCAATTGACAGCTGTTCCAGACTGTATTCCCTGGCAAAATAGCCCAATGCCGGATGGAAAACCATGAATTTTCGGGAAGGGATATCGGTGAGAATATCCTTCACTGCACGATCAACACTGTCGATTTTTGTAAGCAGGCGGTCGAGGTTGGTCTGAAACTTCGCCTGGTTGGCAGGATCGATTTTTACCATTCCGTCATAGATGTTTCGGGCAATGATTCTGGCTCCTTCCGGGGATGACCATGTATGTGGATCTACTCCTTTTTCGTGGGCATGATCGCCATGATCATGGCCGACAGCATGGATCAGCTCAACGCCTGAAGATGTATTTACAAAAACAAGGTTGGGATTATTTGATTTAAATTTTTCAAGATAGGCTTCTTCGAAACCCAGAAATCCATTGGCAAAAAAAGCTCCGGCCTGAGCCATTTCGCCCATTTGCCTGGGGGTGGGATTGTAGGTTTCCGGCCCGACTCCAGGAGGGACCATTACTTCAGAAACATATAAACTACCTGTAATCTGATCTGTAAAATACTGCAGCGGAAGAATACTGGCAAAGACAATCTTCTCTTTGTTTTTTTTGTTCGCTGTCTGGCAGGAAGCCAGAACAGCTGTGGCTAACAAAAGCAGTACTATTTTTCTCATTTTAAAAATTCCTAAAATTCAATTCTCAATTTCGCTCGTAACCATTCTCCGTATCCCGTTTCTCTCTTCCCTCTTCAACCACTCTCCCAGTCTCCAAGTCCCCCCGTCTCCCAGTCCTTCTTCTCCGTTTCTCCGTTTCCCGTTTCATCTTCAACCACTCTCCCCCTCGCCTAGTCTCCCCGTCACCCCCTCTTCTTCCGAGGTGGTACCGGATCAAACCCCGAAGTCCCCCATGGATGACAGTGAAGTATTCGATTTGTTGCCATCCAAAATCCTTTAAATGGTCCATGGATTTTTACTGCATCAACTGCATACTGAGAGCAGGTTGGAATATGGCGGCATGAGGCTGGAGTGAGAGGCGAAATGGCAGCACGGTAGAAATGTACTGGAAGAAGAACAATCTGAACCAACAACCACCTTAATCCAGCTATTATTTTATTGATCATAGCATCCTTTACGAAGCATCTTATACTTTAAAACCTGCACGAAGTTACCCAAAAATCAGAATAAATACGTTTGGAATTATTTGACACCCAAGTAATAATTTGTTAATCAGGGGGATATATTCTTGTTTTTTTAAAACTTTCCCTTCTGCTTTACGTTAATTAGTTAATATAGCCCTGGATTAAGAATGCATACTATTCCATCATCCAAAAATCGAAAATTAGATTAAAGCTAATGCAGTTATCAAATCCAAATAAGCACGAATTAAAGCCGGTAAAGATTACTGGAAACGAGGAGATTTCACCCAATGTATTTGTCGTTTCCTGGAAGAGGGCAGGGAATTTTAACCCCGGTCAGGTAGTTAAAATATCAGCAGATCTTCATGAACCTCCGAGGATCTACAGCATTTGCAGTGGGAATAATGAAGAGAATATTTCTGTTCTGTTCAACGTAAAGCCCAGAGGAGCACTTACACCCCGATTGGCACAGATGAAGCCAGGAGAGGTTATTTATGTTTCGGATCCTTATGGAAGTTTTACCTGCGATGATACACCGGCTCACTGGATTGCAACAGGCACCGGAATTGCTCCTTTTTATAGTATGATCCGTTCCGGCAGATTCCAGAATAAAAAACTGTTGCACGGGGTGAGTTATGTCAACCAGTTTTATTTTGAAGATTTTCTGAAAATGGAGCTTGGTGACCAATACATTTGCTGTTGCAGTCGCGAAACTGCAGGCAATCACTTTTCAGGCAGGATAACTGATTATCTTCTGGCCCAGCCAGAACTTCCCAAAGGGGATAAGTACTATCTTTGCGGTCAGGCACTGATGGTTGTTGAGGTTCGTGATCTCCTGATCCAAAAAGGAGTTCCTTACGGCCAGATTTATGCCGAGATTTTTTTCTAAAGTGATGGAGACTACCAAAGAATTTTTGTTCGGAAAAACCTTGAACGAGTTGATTCAACTCGTGTCAGATATGGGATTGCCAAAATTTACGGCCGGTCAGCTGGCAGATTGGCTATACAAGAAACGAATTGGTTCAATAGAAGAGATGAGCAATCTCTCCAAAAAGGCGAGGGAGCTTCTGAGCGAAAAATATGAGCTGGGCATTGTTAATCCCTCGAAAGTTCAGGTCAGTGAGGACGGCACAAAAAAATATCTGTTTGTCACCAGAAACAACCGGTTTGTAGAAACGGCGATGATTCCGGATGATGAACGAACCACCGTTTGTGTTTCATCTCAGGTAGGATGTAAGATGGGCTGCCTTTTTTGCATGACGGCCAAACAGGGATTTCAAGGACAGCTAACGGCAGGTGAAATAATCAATCAGATTCATAGTATTGAAGAGGCGGCTTCCGTTTCCAATATTGTTTACATGGGCATGGGCGAACCTTTCGATAACCTGGATGAGGTTCTGAAGAGCATCGAAATCCTTACTGCAGACTGGGGTTTCGGAATGAGTCCGAGACGAATCACGGTATCATCCATTGGGATCATCCCGGCGATGGTACGATTTTTAACCGAGTGCCAGGCCCATCTGGCCATTAGTCTGCACACACCTTTTGATGAACAGCGCAAGAGCCTGATGCCGGTACAAATTGCCTATCCTATCGCGGAAGTTGTTGATGAGATTAGAAAGTGGGACTTCAGCGGACAAAGACGCGTATCATTTGAATACATCCTCTTCAAGGATTTAAATGATACGCCGGTGCATGTGAAAGAGCTTGCCCGCCTGCTCAATGGCATCAAATGCAGAATCAACCTGATCCGGTTTCATCCTGTTCCGGGAACCCCACTGGTGAGTCCTGACGAGGAGACGATACTGCACTTTAAAAATCAGCTGAACGACAAAGGCATCTTCACCTCGGTGAGAGCATCGAGGGGGCAGGATATATATGCGGCATGCGGATTGCTTTCTACGAAGGAAGAAAATAAGAAAACTGGAAACTTCAAGGATTGAAGTTTCCAGTATCCACCCATTCATTTTTGAGCAGCGACCACCAGTCGATGGCCAATCCCTTCAGAATGTAATCGTATGGCAACCACCCATATCCATTTTGGCCCCAGACAGCACCCCATGAATTCCTTATCAGGATAGCTCCGGTAGTTTCTTTGGCTCCGACTGCATTGTTTTTGATTTTAATGGTGTCATCGTAACCGGCCGCGACCACCGCATGACCCCCTTCGATTTTGTCGTTTCTTTCGGGAAAAGGGATCTTGCCTCCGTTGGTGTTGGATTGTGCAATTGACTGATACACGGTAAAACCAAACATTAACGGGAGTCCGGATGCTAGATTTTTCTTGATGTTGGCAAGCAAAGCTACAGGAGTAGTTCCGGGCGGATCCAAACGATAATAACTGATAGCCTGGAAATTTTGGGCAAAAGCATAACAAAATGGAGTCGGCTCAACATCATATTGTGAAATATTATAAGGCCAGTATTCTTCGGGCGGAACTCCGAAAAGCACCATTGCACCCATCATACTCCGAAGAAATGCTCCGGAGTCGCCGGTTTGATGCATCAAATTCCGGGCAGTTTTGTATAAGAACAGCCTGGAAGGAGGTGTGATCTTGCCGAAGGCGCGTTGTTCGAAATATTCGACCATGCTGACTGCAGCATTGGCTGTACAAGAATTCAGATTTCCTTGATTTTTTACAGGCGCAAACCATTGAGTTAAACTGACCGAAGTTGGAGAAGGCAAGGAAGGTGCAGCAGCAGCTAATTTGGACTTCATCTTCTTAATTGAATCCTTTTGGCCAAGTCCGGCAAGACGGGGAGATACATGATCATCCTCTTCTGTTTTGTCTCTGAAGTCGGGCCAATCAGGCAACCAACCCCGCTTTTTAATTAAGTTTGATTCTTCCATTTTTAAGGGATTGAAATTTGATAAATTTGTAGTTAGAAATTAGAGATAATTTTCGAAAGATAATAGAAATTGTAATTATTACAAAAATCTAGTTTAAAACTCTAAATAATTCAACCTACAATGTTCCGAACAGTTTTTATTCTTCTTCTGTGTTTCACTATTCAGTCGATCATTGCACAAAATAATGATAGTTGGACCATCCCGGCAGGTGGGAACAGTTTTCTATTAGTCAAAACTTCATCTTCAAGTGAAGGCAAGGAATTCTGGCAGTCGACAGATGACAAATTCATGATTTACTTCTATGCTGATAAGGAAGGGAAGGCGGATCTTTCCCTAAATCTGGCTGTTCCGGAAGGAAAATCCAAAATAAAAGTATCCGTCGGTAGAAAGAATTTTACACTTTTAATTACCGGGAAGGAGGTTCATGCTTCAAAGATCGGGACTCTTCAGCTAAAAGCAGGTTATAACAAGGTTGAGATTCGCGGCCTGGCAAAAGAGGGAACGGAGTTTGCAGTAGTCTCCGAGTTATTGGTCCAATCCCTGTCTCCGGGACTTACTCTAAAATATGTCAAGGATAATCTGGACAACCGGTTCTATTGGGGAAGGCGTGGACCTTCGGTGCACCTCAATTATGAGCTTCCTAAAGGAGTTGACATTGAATATTTCTACAACGAAGTAACCATTCCTGGTGGCATGGATCCGGAAGGTTCCTATTTTATGGCGGATGGTTTTGGCGAGGGTTATTTCGGGATGCAGGTGAATGGTCCGGAAGAGCGGAGGATTCTGTTTTCCGTATGGAGCCCTTTCAAAACAGATCATCCCGGGGAGATCCCCGCTTCGGATAAAATCCTGTTGCTTTCCAAGGGTGAAGTGGTTCATACCGGAGAGTTTGGCAACGAAGGGTCAGGCGGACAAAGTTATTTCCGCTACAACTGGAAGGCAGAGACGACCTATCGGTTTCTGTTAAAAGGTACCCCGGATGGAAAAGGAAGCACCATTTTCACTGCCTGGTTTTATGCGCCGGAAGTAGCCAAATGGCAATTGATTGCCAGTTTTAGCAGACCGAAAACGGATCATTATTTGACCCGGCTCCACTCATTCCTTGAAAATTTCGATGACAGGAATGGCTATCTTACCAGGAAAGCGCTATACACCAACCAATGGTGCCGGGATAAAAACGGACAGTGGTTTCAGTTAACAAAAGCTCGCTTTACCGGGGATGACATTGCCAAAAGAGGTTATCGGCTCGATTATGCCGGAGGGACTGAAGGCAGTGGGTTTTTTCTGCAGAATGGGGGATTTTTTGATGCAGCCGTAACCCTTAATTCAACATTTGAGCTCAGAGCAAAATCTCAAACACCACCTGTTATTGAATTCTTAGGGAAGTGACTTGTCCTGATTTTTGTTCAGTATTTCAGTAAACCTATTTCAGGACTTGACAGTTCTGCCGTCATTTATTTTTTGCCTTTCCTCTTTTAGAATTATAATGAAATCCTGAACAGTTCGATCAGCGAACTTACATTTTGATAGTGAGATAATTGGAGATAATTTTTGTGATAAGGACATTATGAAACATGTCGATATTGTAAATGATGTACCATACAGTTGCTCGGTTCCGGCGATAAGTTAAAACCTTATCTCCGTAAACCTTATGAGTGGAAGAAGAAGTTCGGAAATGATATGTTTTGTTTGCCAGAGAAATACATTTAGCCTCAATATCATTAACATATTGTAGGGCGTGTTCAACCTCCAGCGGTCCTTTTCCCCAGGTTATCAAAGCCGTAAAAACATTTTTTAAGTCATTTACGGCTTGGTGTGAGATATAGACCTCAGCCATATTTTATCTATGCACTGTTATTTGGTTTGAGAGTCGTTTTTATACAAGGATCTAACATGATTTCTGATCTCGTCAAAACCTTCTTTAACCAGAATATGACCTTCAGGGATCGGTTCTGAAATCTGGGCAGGTTCAACAAACCGAACTACATCAGGATAGCGGCGAAGTTCTGTAATTAATTTCAGGCCAGCCTCTGAGTTTGTTTCAATTTGAACTGTAACAGTCATATTGTTAATGAATTATTATGAATCTCTTTTACAAAGATAACCATTTTTTATCAATTTATCAGTGCCAGCGGGTGCTACTAAATAACATGCAAAACGAGTGAGGGCAATGTCATCTAAGGCTTTTTCCGACCTGGAACCAATAATTACCATTTTCCTGACGTCAGGTAAATGATTGGCAATATCTTCACCAGCATTTACGCATGCATCCTTTGCTTTTTGAATTACTTTCTCGAAATTTTCCCATTTGCTATATCCCAGAAGTGTTTGCAATTCTCTGGCGCTCCAACATTCCACACCCTCAATTTCAGATGCAGCTGTCTCAAATTCGGAAAATAGATGTTTGATATCTTCTGTTTTCATGCTTCATCTAGCGATTATTTGAAAGCCTCGTAATTTACCATACCCGTTTAGTTAAAGTTATGGATAAATCACCAGAAGGTGAAATTGGCGAAAAGTGAATTCTTCCATTTTTGGTCAAAATAGGGCTATTTGACGTTAGTATTTTACATTAATTATTTTATAGGCTGTAAATATTTTGCCCTCTGATGTAATGCCTTGTACTTTGACTTCATAATCACCGGTAATATCAGAAGTCCAGAATTCAACTTTTGCTTTTCCGTCTTTCTCTGATTTTAATGAAGGATTCCAATAGAGTGTGTTTCTGAAATCAGGTTCATGGCGATTATTCATTTCCAGTGATGAATAATCTGAAGATTTAAAAGTATGAACTGAATCTATAACCTGATATTGAAAATTGATAGCATTCTGAGCTACAGCAACATTGCTAAAATCACCAGAACTGGTTATCACGTTTACTATCCCATTAAATAAATAATCACCAACAATATACCGCTTCTTTACTATGTCAATTTTTTCGACATTCTCCGGATCAAGGTTCGCTATAATTCCGGGGTCCTTGATTATGACTCCGTCGATCATTATGACAGGAGGTGTATCATAGAGTATTTTACCAAAAGGGTCGACCAGCAACATTTCATAAATGGACCCATTCTTTTTCAATTTAACCTGTGGTACAATTTCAAAAAAGACCTCCTCCATTGAAGACAATTTTACCCAATCTTTCAAAATTATTTCTTCATCAGGTTTTCCATAGAACCTTTTTGAGTTGGCTGTTGGCAAGTAGGGAGTCAAAAATGGAATTCCAACAGAAGAAAATCCATAGATTTTCCCCACCTGATAATTTATGCCCATTTTTGAAAGATAGGAAGGCATCGGTTTACGGATCGAATCAACCCTCAATTCTGAGGCCAGATATTTATCAGAAAATGAAGATTCAAGATAAATACCATAATTTTTGCTGACATCATCAGGCTGGATTATTAGGTCCTGAACTTCTTCACCGACATGAATATTGAAAGTGAATTTAGCTTCTTTATTTGTCTTGGCATACTGAAATTTTGGGATCTTTCCAGGTGTTGATAGAATAAGAAACTCGCCGGGAGGAGCAAGTTGATGATTACTTGTAAAAAGCATTCCAGTAAGAAAATGGTCTTCTCTTTCAACCTTGAATTTGAACTCTGGTAGGGTGTCCGATAAAACCGACTTCCAATCAATCCAATTGCTTTTAATATTCAAGAGAAGGCTGTCCATTAATTCGCGAGGAAGTTCATTGATCTTTTTACCCTTTATTATCCTTTCAGGTAACAAACCGAACTCACTTCCAAAGATCATATATTCACTAAATCCAATATTCCCTTTTCTATTAGTCACAGGAGACACAGAAAGACTAAGGTTAGTCGAATTCGTATTAATTGTCCTTGAATCCTCAATGTTTAATTCGAGAGATACTTTGCTCCTTGTTCTGCAACTATCTGCCACATGAATGGAAAGTAAATTATTTCGCTTATCAGGAGTATAAATATACCTTTCGCAAACCGGTTGACCTTTAAAATTGAATAATGTTATCTGATTGATACCCGGGATAAGTAAATTTTTAGGAATACCGATTTTAGTGTGTTCGTCATTAATCCTTTCAGAACTTACAAGGTTTGTTTTCCCATGAGTCTGGATGAACAGATAAAAAAGATTGTTGTTATCAGACAGGTATTTACCGGCAGCATTGACAAAAATTTCTAATGTATCTGGCCGAAGATTATTGACTTTTAAGGTCAGCAATTGGTTCGAATTGAAAAAGCTATTATTCTTACTGATTTCGGGGTTAAAACCATTTTCTGCAATAATTTTATTCTTAGAGAATCTGGATCTGAATGGATTATAAATCTTAATATCTTTCATAAAGCAATTGAATGGAAGAAAATTTTTCATCCAGTTAGTATAGGCTCTAATGGTATACGTACCTGTAGTTAAAGTATCTGGTAATTCAATATATCCCTGACCGGAGCCTTTAACAATGCTTATCCTCTTTTGCGATATCGGATTGTTTTCAGGATTGAGAAGTTCCAAATAAATAATTTTGCTATTTGATGAAGGACTGGAACTTCGTTTGTCAACCGACCAGATATTGAACCACAATTCTTCCCCTGCAATATATTCCTCCTGGTCTGAACTAACAAATACTTCTTCTCTTGGGAACAGTTCACAGTAACGTTGAAACCTTTGACTTAAATAATCATTCATATCTGCCTTACCCTGACCAAAAACATGTTGCATAACAAGAAAACACAACAGGAACAGAGTTGCCGGAACTATTCTTATTAACTTTTGAAAAAACTTCATCGATATGTAGTTATTTTTCATCCCAGAAAATAGGTTTAATATTTGTTCCTCTGGATGTACAATCCACACAACCCCTATTCTTAGTATAAATAACTGCGGGTGGCACTTTTTTGGAGTTGTCAAAAATTATCCAGATATCCTTGAGCGTATCAGGTTTAGTGGTGAAAAATGTATCAGAAGTACAGCCTCCGTACATAGTGTTTATTCCCGAAAATTTATCTTTTATGAATAATCTTTTCGATGACATAGCCGAAACACTGAAATAACCCAGGACCTTTTTATTTGGCTCCTCGAGACAAAAAATATTATTGGGGATATCGCTTGGAATTAGGTCATAAAGACCTCCCGTCTGATCAAGTGATTTCTTCAACCGTTCCCAATAAAAGTATTCATCCTCATTGAGAGAAAACTGCTTCACTAATATAGAGTATTTTACGCTTAGCCTGTCAATTGGGTCTGTAATAGAGAGAACAGGTTGTCCCATAATGTTGGTTTCAGCATGTAGAGAAGAATTTTTGATGATAATTTCTTCGGAATTGTTTGACAACCAGCACACATTGTTAACGAAATTGAAAGGCATATGAAATTCCCATGTTTCAGAATACTCCCACCGGTAGAACCTGCAACTATTTGAAGGATCATGGGTATTTAAGTAAATATTACAGCCTTCAACGGACGAATTCGCCTGCTTAAAGGTCTTTTTTTCATAATAGATATTGTCGATGGGAGGAACAGGAATCATCTTCATTGGCTGTGACTCATAACTTAAATTCGGGGATTCGGTGGTTGTTTTGATGTGTAATGTGTACACCCTTCCAATAACGCCACGAAAACTGGCCTGATCCGTAACATAAACTCCAAAAGAGGAGGCAACTTCCTTTAAATTATATGTTTGCCCCATATCATCTGAGATTGATACTTTACATCCGGTTAATGGTTTTACAAATTTTCGATTCCATAGTGGCTCAGATTTTGAGACTTTTATCGTGTAAACTCCCGGCTGATCCGTAATTAATCCTTCCACTACGAGCACCTCTTCATAGGCTCCAATTTTAGGAACATAGTCGATAATGCAACTGTCAGCAGTGACCAGAATTAATAAAATTGCAATTCGCTGTAATGTTTTCATACTTACGTTAAAAATCAAAATTTAATGAGACAGATGGTATAGCTCTACCAAAAACGGATAATAAGTACCCCTTAAAAACTTGTCTCTCTTTTTGAAAGTAAACTGAGTAAGGATTTTCCCTTCCCAGGAGATTATAAACTGAAAATGTGAGGTTTGGATGAACAATTTTATGTGTTCTGAGATTCCCACTCACTGTGAGCGAAACATCTAATCTCGAATTATCGGGTATCCTGTACATATTCCTGTCAGAATATTGAACAAGTAGAATATTTCTGATGCTATAAGTTGCAAGAGGGTAAGTTATTGGCCGACCTGTGCTGTAAGCATAGTTAGCTGAGAAACTTAATCGACGGGAATAAAGATATTGAAAAGTGACAACCAGATCATTTGGTTTATCGTAATTAGCAGGATACCAGTTTCCGGAATTTATAACTTCATTTCTGAATTTCCCAAGACTTTTAACAAATGTTCTGGAATAGGTATAACCTAAACTATATCGAACTTTTCCTCCCGTCTTTTTTAATGCAAATTCAAGGCCATAGGCTTTCCCTTTAACATCAATCATCGATTGTTCAATGTTATCTATCATGGTGAGCGTCGATCCCCCGTTAAAATCGACCATATTCCTTATCTGCTTGTAATATATTTCTACGGAAGTCTCAATGGTGTTTTTAAGCATAATTTTATAAAAACCAAGAGCAACCTGATCACCAATTTCTGGTTTAAGATAATAGTCACACAATTTCCAGGTATCGGTTGGAGAAATCGAAGTTGTATTAGACAGAAGATGAAGGTATTGTCTTGTTCGGTTATAATTTATCTTAACGGAATTTTTGTCTGAAATCCTGAAATTTAACGAAGCTCTCAATTCAGGACCAGCGTACCTGCTTATAATATTTCCAGCACTGAATTTGAGCGTGTCAATTATTGAGGAATTGCTTTTGGTGAATTCCGGACTGTACGTATAAACGGTCTGGGGTCCGAAAGAGAAAAAAGAGGACATCCTCATTCCCAAATTCGCAGACAAAAATTTTGTCAACGTAAACTTGTCATCGATATACAATGCTCCTTCCAATGCACGCTGTTCTTCAATAGTTTTTGGAACAATTAAAGATGAGTCGCCGGCTGGATAATAACTCCCTGGCATCACCGCGTATTTGTTCAGATCTAACCCAAAATTAAATTCATGCTTAGCCTTAACCAAGTTGAAATCTACTTTCAAACCCATACTGTTAATCCGGTGTGAAAGAATATATGCATCAGTTACAATATCCCGATTTGTAATATCATAATTATAGAAGCTGTTGTTAATTGAAATGGATGTAGAAAACTTGTCTGAGAAAGAGTGCAACCATTTTAAGGAAAATATTGAATTGTCATAACTGTATTCAGTGTTGGTATTGAACCGGAAATAATCGTGACTCAGATATGAGGAAACGTCTATTTTATTTTTTTTATTTACATTATACGTCATCTTTCCGTTCAGATCATAAAATGAGGCCTTACTATTATGGATCGCTGGATCATTTATCAGATTAAATATCCAGTCTGAGTAAGTAGTCCGCCCAGTCAGGATATAAGTCAGTGTATCCTTTATCAATGAGCCTTCTACCATTAAACTTGTTGTTATCGGACTTAAACTTGCCCTTCCTTTAAATTCTTTTCCATTGCTGTCTTTAGATTCAATATTTAGTACTGAAGATATTCTCCCTCCGTACCGACTGGGAATTCCTCCTTTGTAAAGCGTAACATCTTTAATAATATCTGAATTGACCGCTGAAAAAAATCCAAAAAAATGAGAGGAATTATATATCGGAGCTCCATATAAAAGAATCAGGTTCTGATCTGCTGAACCGCCTCTGACATTGTAACCAGCTGACCCTTCTCCAACTATATGTACTCCAGGGACCAATGTCAGGCTCTTCAATATATCTGCATCGCCCATTAAAGTGGGTAATAATTTGAACGATGCAATGTTGATTTTTTCAGCTCCGACCTCAAACCCTTTGAGTATATTGTTTTTCTTAGTGGAGACGATCACTTCATTCAATGTTATTTCATTTGGGTACATTTCAACATTCATCTGTCCTGATCCACAAATATTTAGATTGATCATTTTCCCTGTCATCCCGATAAATGAAAATTGAACCTGATGAAAACCTCTCGGCAAGGTTTGCTTGAAATATCCGGCTGCATTGGCTATTGTTCCTTTTAATAATTTTTGAACATAGATATTCGCTCCTGCTATAGGCTCCTTTGTGGCTCCGTTTATGACATAGCCTGTTAAAACAACGTCCCCGGGCCTATTCCGATCAGCAGGGTTTCCTACCACAAAATTTAGGGAATCATATTTAAGAACTGATTCTTTAGTAACCATGCTATCAACAGGCAGAATGACATTAATCTCGTTCCCAGTCGTAGTATTCATATCTATAACTGCAAAATCTCCCGTAATTACTACATTTCCAGAATCATCAATATAATATCGGAGTCTTTTCCCCTTAAAGAGATTATCCAGTACACAGGTCATTGTCTCACATCCAGGATAATCTGACAACTTTAGGTCGGTGACCCAACTATCTTTGTAATAAAATTTTATTGGCAATTGATCTTCCGCTTTTGCTACAAATTCCTTAAATGAAAGATTTTTATAAGAAAAGGGGATCTTATATTTCTCCTGACCACGCAGATTGGTGGTCAAGAAAATGGTTAGTATCAATAATAGAGTAGTCAGTTTCATTAAGGACTGAGCTATTGGCTAATTTTATCACAGAACCTGATAACAGGCACAAAACTTTCAGGTATTTTTTTCGAAATCTTCAATCTATTCTTTCTAATGAAATTTCTGAGCTGATCTTTATCTGCATTTAAAACCTTGAACAAAGTTTTGGTCCCGCTAATTGGATAAACCATTTTGTCTTTTACAAAATATATCATGTGGTCCTGATTAAAATCACCGTCGCTTTTGACGGTTATGGCAGGTGAAATAGACTTTTTATACTTAACATAAAAGGAGGACTTTCCGGAATACAGCAAATTAGCATAACCGGAAAAATCTTTTAAAGTATCATTCCGGATATTTTCAAACCTGTAAACTTTATCTTCAAATGAAATAGTAAAGCTGTCTACCATTTCCTTATTCAGCTGCAGAATATCTTCAATATTAAACGGTGTAATTATTTCATCTGAATAAATATCATATTTGATCCTGATATTCTTGAAAGTCTTACCATTTATCGAAATTGTTCCAGGTAAAAAAAACGCAGAGAAAAGGAATTGATCCCCTTCGATCCTGTGATACATGTTTGTCCATATACTGCCATTATAAAGAACCTGCTTGTCTTTAATAGTATCCTGTTCGGAGATATTAGACAAAATATTAATCTGCCCTCCAATATTATTGCAATAAAGACAAGATCCAAAAAAATTGGCAAACAAAATGATAATCACACAAAAAAATCTGCTCATGAAATATTAGTCAGGGAATTGATATAAAGGTATTTAAATTATAAGGATTATCTTAAACTAATGGTTTTGTTCAATGAAATTAATAATTGATCAGAGTCCGATCAAAGGGTAAAATTATTCCTATATATTTTAAATTTTAACCTTTCTACCTTTGAACTCTCGTAAATTAATAGAATTTTTTTAAAGATCAGATTTCAACCTCTAATATAATATTAAATGATCATATATGATAACCAGATAATTGATTTAAAATAAAATATTCGTCGTCAAATCAGTCGATGAATGATTTCTGTTAATTTATCAAGAATTTTTGGTAATCAAATCCGCAAACTGAGAGAAGAGAGGAAAATATCTCAACAGAATTTGGCGGAAATGTGCAATTTTGAGAAAACAAATATGGCTCGAATTGAAGCAGGACGTACCAACCCGACTCTTCTTACTATGTATAAAATAAGTCTCGCCTTAAAAATTCCCTTGTCAGAACTAGTTGATTTTGAAATTAAGATAGATGATGACATCGAGCGGTTGTCATAAATGGTAGTTTCTCAAAAATTATCTAATATGTTCTGATAGAAAGTATTTAATCAGTTTTATATAGTCTTACAGGTCAACCATCTTATAAAAGTCATCAAACAGATTCGATTTTTCAAGGTTTCCGAAACTTCTACCGGTCCTCCTATCTCCCTTCAGTAATGCTCTTGTTCCGTTTCCCCGTTTCTCGTTTCATTTCATTTTCAACCACTCTCCCCGTCTCCAAGTCCCCTAGTCCCCTAGTCCCAGTCCCCCCCGTCCTTTTCAGCAAACCCGAACCGTCTCAATCCCCAAAAGCATTCCAAGCTTTTCGATGGAGGAGGCTATGTGACCAATGCCGATCGCGCAGTGGTGGGCCGGACCTTGTTTAGACCATTGGTTCATGAAATTTTTGGCTCCGGGAGCGAAACGGTAGCGGCTGTTGGTGTTGCCAATTTCGAGGGTTGGTCCGGCGACGGATTCCCCTTCGGCCACCAGGAAAAAGATGCCATTCTTGCCTTCTACAACAGAGAGGAGGGTCACAGGACCTTGCTTGACACTCATCTGAATTGAAAGACCCTTTCCGGGTTTTCCATGGTAAAGGGGAAGGGGAACCAGTCCGACGTGACCTTCCGCCATTGCGAAATGGGCAGGACCATCGTGCCCAAGCAAAACCACATTCTCCCTGAAATCCATCAGGTAAAATTCAGAGAAAGAGCCCCCTGCACCGAATTCTGCCATGATCTTCATGGCTTGGGCATTCTTTACTTCGCACTCTCCGGCGATAGGGATATTTTTGCCTGTGAGGAGCGTGTTTCCGGCAATAATTGAGGTGACGATATTTTCATAGTCGTTACCGGGTTCACCTTCGTAATAGTAGGCCATCGAACCCAATCCGTGTGCTTCGACCAGCTTGTCGAGTGCCACCGAAGTAAAGGCAGCTCGTTCGATTTCATCTTTACCGCACTCTGAGCTGACATCAAACGTGGCATGAAATTCTTTAATTTTCGCAGCAACTTCTCCAGAAGTAACTTCATCCCTCCATCGTTTCAGCTCACACATTTCGAGCATTTCGAAGTGGGTACCAAAAACGGCCGACTGTTGGGTGAGATCGGTATAGACATCCAGCATTCCACCATAGTAATGACCCAGGATTCCGAGACGATTGGATCGGAGGTGGGCAGCCACAAGGGCAGCCCTAACGTACTCATTAATTTCTTTCCAGGAATCAGGATCCTGCAGGTATCCAGTTATGAGATCGTATTTGATCCCGGTTCGGTTGAAGACCCCGGCAATCTCAGGCACGGAACAGGCCTGGCAATGCTCGAGCCACAATCCGGTCATTTTACCACGGTCGTTCAGTTTGTTAAAGGAAGCGTAGTCGAGACTCGCCACAGGCTGCAGGTTGAGAAGAACCACCGGCACCTTCACTTTTTGAGCTACCGGAAGTACGGTTGAGGAGAGGGCATAGGTCGAAATATAAATGAAAAGAAGTTCTATCTCCCGGCTGGCAAGGTAGGAGGCTGCTTCACGTGCACGTGCCGGATTGTCGACCATCCCGGCATCGATTACTTCTACACCTAAGGCCGATATTTTTTCATTGATCTCATTTTGATATCCTTTGAGGTGGTCCAGTAGTCCGTCAAATTGTGCCCAATAAGTATCGAGCCCGATACCCATCAATCCTATTTTTGTCTTCATGGTTGTTAAGTAAATTGGTTGTAGAATTTGCTTCCTAACAAAGGTAGCGTCTTTTTGGATTTGCCAAATTCTGTTGCGATTACTTGTAATTCTGAAATCAACACCTTTTATTCTTCAGAATTGTACCAGCTATCCGATGTATTTAAGAAACGTCTTGGGTATGTGAGCGCGATGATCAAGAGCTGGAAATAGGCAATTTTCCCCTATATTTGGCAACGAAATTATACAGACAAACTATCTAAATAAAGATTATGCCAGCAGAATATACTTCCGATTCGAAAAATAGAATGCTTTTTTCAGACCTGGCTGCAGCTTTTTTTATTATTTTGATATTTTCTATTTTTAAATCACATGCGGATTTGGTATTGCTGATTTCCTGGCCATTTATTTTCGGTTATTTTCTCCTGAAGGGCAGGATTAAGGCTCTTACACATTTAATTTTGGCGACCCTGATGGCTGTCATCTGGGTACAGTTCGCCAAGGAATATTATGGATATAAATACGACTACCTCAAGATTTTCGGAATGAATACCTTGCCGCTGATGGCCTGGACATTGACATTGCTGGGATGGGGAGAAATGTGCAACTATTTAAGATTCAAGAGTAAAATCCGCAAGTTTCTTTTCTTTGTGCCTACTTTCTGGTTCTTGTTGATCCTTTTTGAAACTGTTGCCTATCATGTTTTGGAGATTCGCAACACCATGACAGGCAATTATGTCGGGTTACCTTTTTGCAATTGCCTTCATGCTCCAACCTGGATGAAATTTGTCTATTTTTCGATGGGACCTTTATTTTATGGGCTATCCCAATTGGCAGATCGCTATATAGACAAATTGTATCCTAATAAATCAGGCAAATAATTTGAAATATAAGCTTTTAGCGAGCATACCTAAATGCTTTCCTTGAGATACAAAACATCTGAGGAAGGAGTAATTACATAGTTGATGGGTGCGATAAAAAAAATGGGAGAATCACTTCCCCCATTTTAGGGTGTTCACTTTTACTATCAAACTATCTATCGGGATTCATTTTAGTTCAAGAATCATGGCGGAATATGCCGGAATTTTCAGGGCAGAAAGATCATCAACATTTTTGCCGGAAACCACATCAAACCCTTTTGTTGCTCCTTTTAGACCTTCGCCATAGTGGCCGGATCTAAATGATTTTTCCTCAGCGTTGTTATTGAAAATTACCATGATGTTCTCTTTTTCATTGTAACGGAAGAATGCATAAACGCCCTCTTTAGGCAGATAGTGCAGCATTTTGCCGTTATGAATCACATCCTTTCCTTTGCGCCAGGTGATCAGTTTCTTCAGATATTGCTGAGCCTCTTTTTGTTGAGCAGTTAAACCCTCACCGGTAAATGCATTAACCTTATCGCCTGCCCATCCTCCAGGGAAGTCTTTGCGTAGGTTGCCATCGCCTTCACTCTTGCGTCCGGTCATCAGAATGTCGCTTCCATAATAGATTTGCGGAATTCCCCTGATGGTCATCAGATAGGCCATGGCCATCTTGTATTTGCTGAAATCTTCGCGTATGGCTGTAAAGAATCGTTCTGTGTCGTGGTTATCGGCAAATACCACCAGATTCTTGGGATCGGGATAGATGAAATCGAGGGCCAAAATATCATACAACCTGTTGATGCCTTCGCTCCATCCCTCTTTTTCACTGAAAGCTCTGACGATGCCGTCCTGCAGAGGGAAATCCATCAAACTTCTCATGTAGGAGCGATATCCATCCGGATTGACTTTCCCCCTTTGCCAATAAGCTACCTGAACCTGATTGGTATTCCACTCTTCACCAACGATGTTGAAGTC
>JBAXED010000010.1:0-56107 GCA_037140615.1 Prolixibacteraceae bacterium | reverse complement strand
AAATACACCAGTCTTTGATGTTCTCCATCCAGTGACGGTAGAGATTTTTAAATTTTGAAGGATAGAACCGGATGTCGCCACTTTCAACGGCTTCCAACGCAGGTTTAGCAAGATCGCTCATTTTGAGAAACCATTGGGCCGAAAGCTTTGGTTCAATCGGAACATGGGTTCGCTCTGAATAGCCCACTTTATTGTTGTAATCCTCAATCTTTACCAGATTACCTGCAGATTCCAGCATGGGGATGATCTGTTTACGAGCCTCAAAACGGTCAACGCCTACCAGAAGTTGTGCCTTTTCGCTCAATGTTCCGTCATCATTGAAAGTATCGATGACTTCCAAATTGTGGCGGATGCCAATTTCATAATCGTTGGTATCGTGGGCAGGCGTGATTTTCAGACAGCCGGTTCCAAAATCCATTTCAACATAGTCGTCCTGGATTACAGGAACACTGCGGTTTACCAATGGCACGAGCACTCTTTTCCCAGCCAAATGGCGGAATCGCTCATCCGCTGGATTGACGCAAACTGCCGTGTCTCCCAAGATTGTTTCAGGGCGGGTAGTCGCAACTGTAACATATTGGTCTGTTGTTCCTTCAACCAGGTAACGGACATAATACAATTTGGACTGCTCCTCACGGTGGATAACCTCCTCATCAGAAAGAGCAGTTTTGGCAGCTGGATCCCAGTTAACCATGCGCACACCCCTGTAGACATATCCCTTGTTGTAGAGATCCACAAAAGTCCTGATCACAGAAGCCGAACGAATCTCGTCCATCGTAAAGGCCGTGCGGTCCCAGTCGCAGGAGGCTCCAAGTTTCTTTAATTGTTCAAGGATGATTCCGCCATGCTTGTGGGTCCACTCCCAGGCATGTTCCAAAAATTGATCCCGGGTAAGACTATCCTTTCTTATTCCTTCTTTCAACAATTTGTCCACCACCTTGGCCTCGGTAGCAATCGAAGCATGATCAGTTCCAGGCACCCAGCAACCATTCTTCCCAAGCATCCTGGCACGTCTCACCAGCACATCCTGAATGGTATTGTTCAGCATATGCCCCATGTGAAGAACACCGGTTACATTGGGTGGCGGTATCACGATGGTATATGGTTCGCGTCCGTCAGGTTCAGAATGGAAAAATTTATGCTCCATCCAGAAGCTGTACCATTTGTCTTCGATGGTCGTTGGATCGTATTTGGCTGGTATGTCTTTGATCATATTTTATGTTTTTATCTAGAAGTGCCTAGAGTGTGCTAAAGTACTTCGTCTTTATCTATAATCGCTCGCTCCAGCGGATTTGCAAATCCGTTGGAGCGAGTCTCATCTCTTATGTCTCATCTCTCATGTCTCTAATAGAACTTCCTCACCCCAATCACCGCTCTCACCTCCTGCAGTGTTTTTGAGGCGGAAGCTCTGGCCTTTTCGGCTCCAAGTTTGGCGACATTGGAAAGGTATTTGTCATCAGCCAAAAGCATCTCTATCTTCTCACGGATTGGAGTGGTAAAGGTGGTGATGTCTTCTGCCAACTGCTTTTTTAGATCACCATAACGGATGGTGCAATTGTTGTATTGCAAGTCAAAATGAGAAATAACATCAGGTGTCGAAACGACCTCAAGTAAGGTGAACAAATTTTGAATCACTTCAGGTTTTTGCTGGTTGGGCACTGTTGGACCGCTGTCCGTAACGGCTTTCATCACTTTTTTACGAATCTCCTGTGGACTGTCGGCCAACGAAACAGCATTTCCTTCCGATTTCCCCATCTTGCCTGATCCATCCAGTCCGGGAATCTTCACCATATCCTGTCCTTCGAAAACATAGGGACGCGGGATGGGGAAAAGCTCAACATTGTACATCCGGTTGAAACGACGCGCAAAGGTCCTGGCCATCTCCAGGTTCTGCTCCTGATCCTTCCCTACCGGCACGAGATGGGCTTTGTGAATAATAATATCAGCAGCCATTAGCACTGGATAAGTGAGCAGTCCAGCGTTGACATTGTCGGGCTGCTGCCTTGCTTTATCTTTGAAGGAGGTGGTACGTTCCAGCTCTCCCAGATAAGCATTCATATTCATCAAAAGATAGAGCTCTGCAATCTCAGGAACATCGCTTTGGATAAAAACTGTTGCCTTTTCAGGATCAATCCCACATGCCAGATATTCTGCAAGCACCTGTCTGACATTTCCATAAAGATGCTCAGGAGTCGGATGTGTGGTAAGGGAATGAAGATCCGCGATGAAAAAATAGGCATCGTGATGGTGCTGCATCTCGATAAAGTTTTTTACCGCTCCGAAGTAATTACCGAGATGAAGGTTTCCGGTCGATCTTATTCCACTGACAACTGTAGGCATGATAGGCAACTGTTAAATATTTTGCCGCAAAAATAGCAAAAGTGATCCATCGAAGCGTAGAAAGAGTGAAATTCTTTCGGAAAGTCTATTGAACCTGCTCGAAATTTTCGGGTTCTATAAGAGGTTCACCTTTGAATCGGAGCAAAATTTGGGCTACAGCAAGGGTATCCTTTTCGCAATAACGTGCAATTCTATCAAGGTCACCTTCATGGTAATAAACTTTCGCTACCTGGCTGCCGTCTATGTCGTCCTTGGGAGTCGGAACATCAAAAATATTGCACAAAAGATCAAGCGAGGTATAATGTTTGAAATCGCCAAATTTCCATAACTGCATGGTATCCATCAAATAATCACGGACTTCCCACGGTTTTGCACCCGCAATATCCAATATGGCCGGCAACTTCAATCCATTGATGAGTACCCTTCTGGCTATATATGGATAATCGAACTCCAGACCATTGTGGGCACACAGCCGATGTATAGGATTGGCCATGAATTTTTCGAGCATCGTAAGGAAGTCTGTCAGAAGTGCCGTTTCGTCTTTGCCATAAAAAGATTTTACCCGGTAGATCCTTTTGTTTCCTCTTCTGTAAATGGTTCCACAAGAGATGCAAACGATCTTCCCAAACTCTGCATAAATACCGGCACGTTCAAAAGTTTTTTCAGCACTTTCCCCTTCTTTAGCCATTGTCTCCGCTTTACGCGTCCATAGTTTCTGAAGCTTTTCCGGGAAATCAGTCAGTCTCTCAAACTGAGGCACTGTTTCAATATCCAGGTATAATATATGTTCGGGTTGAATTTTATCCAGCATAATCAGGCGTGATCGTTCAGATGCTTTTCTATGTGTTGAGTAATGATATTGATCGCCACTTTGTTGTTGCCGCCTTCTGGCACAATAATATCGGCATAACGCTTGGTGGGTTCTATGAACTGGAGATGACTCGGACGAACAGTTTCTTCATACCTCTTTAAAACAGTGTGTACATCCCGTCCTCTTTCCAGAATATCGCGCTGAATAACTCTTGATAGGCGAACATCGGCTTCACAGTCAACGAAAATCCTGATGTCCATTAATTTTCTGAGTTCTTTGGGCCACAGAATAAGTATACCTTCAACAATAATTGCTTTTCGAGGCAGTATGGTAGTCGTTTCCGCAGACCGTGTGCAGGTAAGGTAAGAATAGATGGGCTGTTCGATGGACTCACCGCGTTTTAGCTTGCGAATATTTTCAGCCAAAAGTTCAAATTCCAAGGCATCCGGATGGTCAAAATTGATTTTCTGACGCTCCTCCAGCGGCAGATGACTGTTATCCCGGTAATAGGCATCCTGTGAAAGGATTGTAACATCCTTTTCTGCCAATCTTTCAATAATTTTATTTACAACCGTTGTCTTGCCGGAGCCTGTACCTCCGGCGATTCCTATGATCAGCATACTCATTCAAGAAATCTTTTAGCTTTATTACAAAGATAGGTTAAATTTTGTCCAACCTGCATGATCGAACCTTGCAAAAGTAGGGCTTAATGCAGAATATCTGTTATTTTTGCAATCGAAACTCAATACTTTTGTTATGTTTAATCACATAGTTCTATTTAAACTCAAAGATTTTCAGAACGATCAAATTAAATCTGAAATCCGCGACCAGATTAAAAATGCTTTAATGGGACTCAAAGAAAAAATTACCGAACTTAAATATATTGAGGTTGGAAATAACTTTGAGTTAAATGCTGCATCCTTTGATATCAGCCTTATCACCCGTTTCGACTCCTATGAAAGTTTCATCATCTACCGTGATCATCCCGAGCATCAAAAAGTGGTCACCTTGGTTAGAGCCAATACGATAGATCGTGCTGTGGTGGATTATATAGACTAACAGGAGGGGACTGGGAGACTGGAAGACCTGGGGACTGGAAGACCTGGACTCCGAACTTTTAAAACGAAGAAATTCCTTGCAGCCGCAAGTACTTTAGGCACTTTAGTCACTTTAGTTCACTCTAGGCACTTTTTGATAATATCGCTAATTTAGATTATATGAAAAACTTATATCCGCTAAAATTCAGACCCATTTACAAGGAGCGAATCTGGGGTGGAGACAAACTGCCTGCCCTGTTGAACAAAAACTACAGTTTGGCGCATTGTGGTGAATCCTGGGAGCTATCCGGAGTTCAGGACGAAGTTTCTGTTGTGTCGGATGGTTTTCTCAAGGGGAATAATCTGGAGGAGCTAATTGAAGTGTACATGGGGGAATTGGTAGGAGAAAAAATTTATGACCAGTTTGGAACTGAATTCCCACTCCTGATAAAATACATTGATGCCAACGACAGGCTTTCAATACAAGTGCATCCGGATGATGAACTTTCAAAAGAACGACATGGGGCATATGGTAAAACAGAAATGTGGTATGTCGTCCAGGCTGATGAAGGGGCTGAATTGATTTCAGGTTTCAACAGGGACATTGATCGGGATAGTTACCTGATCGCATTGCAAAATAACAAACTCGAAAATTTGCTCGAGTTTGAAATTGTCAAACAAGGAGATGTCTTTTTCATCCCCGCCGGAAGAGTTCATGCCATTGGAAAAGGAATTGTCGTAGCAGAGATCCAGCAAACCTCAGATGTTACTTACCGGATATTTGATTTCAACAGGGTTGACGACAACGGAAATCCGCGCGAACTGCATACAGAACTAGCTTTGGATGCCATCAATTTTAAGCACCACAAAACCGGTAAAACTCTATATCTGCCCAAATTAAATGAAGCAGTCGAAATTGCAAAATGCAACTACTTCACAACCAATCTATTGCATATTTCCGATTCTTTGGAAAGAGATTTCAGCAAAATTGACTCATTTGTGATTTATCTCTGTTTTGAAGGCTCTTATTCACTGGAATATGACTCTGAATCTATTCGGATTCAAAAGGGCGAAACACTTTTGGTACCTGCCTCGATTGAGAACTTTGTGCTGAAACCACTTGAAGGATCCGAAACCAAACTGCTCGAAGTTTACATTGAATAGGCATGAGAGATAAGACATGAGACATGAGACATAAGATTTGTCTGAACTCTCATGTCTTATCTCTTATGTCTCATGTCTCATCTCTCATCTCTTATATCTCATTTAAATGCTGATCAAAACCGCCGAATTTGTCATGAGCAATACCGATCCCGGACTCTGTCCGGTGACCGAACTCCCGGAATTTGCCTTTATTGGCAGATCCAATGTCGGAAAATCTTCGCTCATCAACATGCTGATGGGCATGAAAAACCTGGCAAAAACTTCTTCAGAGCCCGGAAAAACCAGACTTATCAACCATTTTATCGTTAATAACGAGTGGTATCTTGTCGACCTTCCGGGATACGGGTTTGCCAAAGCACTGCGCACCAGCCGCGAAAAATGGCTTAAGTTCATTCGCAAATATATCCTGGAACGTAAAAACCTTTTCTGCATGATGGTTTTGCTCGACATCCGACTTGAACCACAGCAGAACGACCTCGATTTCATGAACTGGTTGGGCGAAAACGAAATCCCTTTCGTGATGATCTTCACAAAAACTGACAAATTGGGGCGGGATGCAGTCGCGAAAAATCTGGCTGTTTACCACGAAGAGATGTTTAAAAGCTGGGAAGAATTGCCGCAGATTTTTGTTACTTCCGCCGAAAAAGGAACCGGCAGGGATGAATTGATGGATTTTATTTCTTCAACAATCATCAATCGCTGAATTTCAACGTACTATAAATACTGATATTCAAATGATATGCTTTACAAAACAACTACAATAAAGTTTCTTTTTAATTACTAAACATTAACACTTTATACCAATAGATTTTTTTTATTTTTGTCACCAGCAATCTACCCAAACTCCGCAAAATGAATGATCTTACAAGAAATCTTAAGCTTTTTACCTGTAATGAATCACGGTATCTTTCCGAAAAAATAGCAGAAAATGCCTTGATGGAGTTGGGAAAATCATCCTGCCCCCATTTTGCAGACGGGGAATTTGAACCTTGTTATGAAGAAACGATCAGAGGTTGTTTTACTTTTATTATCCAGTCGACCTTTCCTCCGGCTGACAATCTTTGGGAGCTTTTACTGATGGTTGATGCTGCAAAAAGAGCTTCTGCCTACAAGATTATCGCTGTTATCCCCTACTTTGGTTATGCCCGTCAGGACCGCAAAGACCGTCCCCGAGTTTCGATCGGGGCAAAACTAGTAGCAGATATGTTATCAACTGCCGGTATTGACCGGTTAATTACCATGGACCTTCATGCCGATCAGATCCAGGGGTTTTTCAATGTTCCTGTTGATCACCTTAGCGCCGTTGCCCTCTTTATTCCCTATATCAAACAAATGGGGCTAAAGGACATTGTAGTAGCGTCGCCAGATACGGGCGGAACCAAAAGGGCCAACGTATTTGCCAAACACCTCGGCACAGATCTGGTCATATGCCACAAAACCAGGTCAAAGGCAAATGTTGTTGACACGATGACCCTTATCGGAGAGGTTGAAAACAAAGATGTAATCATCGTGGATGATATGATTGATACAGGGGGGACAATTGCAAAAGCTGCCAACCTGATGAAATCCAAAGGAGCCAGATCTGTGCGTGCTTTTGCCACCCATGCCGTACTTACCGGTTCAGCAATTGAGCGTTTGGAAGCTTCGGCACTTGATGAGTTGTTTTTTACAGACTCCATTCCACTACGCAAACCTTCATCAAAAATAACGGTACTTTCTTGTGCTCCCTTATTTGCGGATGTCATTCAGAAAGTATATGAAAATAAATCCATCAGCTCAGCTTTTATTTGAAATAAGGTGCTGACGCTCTATATTTGAAATAAATTATTAATTTTGTGCCCGATTTAGCAGCATGCCTTTAAGGGTGTGATGCGGACGCCTTTGAATTGGAAAGGAGGTCTGAGTAAACACTTTATTATTAAAAAATTTAGAAATGAAAAAATTTGAAATTAAAGGTACTGCGCGTCAGGCCCTTGGAAAAAAAGACACCAAGGCTCTGAGAGCTCAGGACTTAGTACCATGCGTTCTTTACGGTGGTGAAGCACCGGTTCACTTTTTTGCCCCTGAAAGTGATTTTCGCAAAATTATTTACACTCCAAAAGTGTACCAGGCAGAATTGAATATTGACGGAAAAGTGTACGATGCATTTATGCAGGAACTTCAGTTTCACCCTGTTACAGACAAACTTTTACACATTGATTTCTTACAGATTAGCGACAAAAAGGCCGTCAAAATTGACCTTCCTGTACGTTTGGAAGGCTATGCCAAAGGTATTCAGCAAGGGGGTCGTTTGAAGGCCAATCTTCGTACATTGAAGGTTAAAGGTGTTTTCAAAAATTTACCCGATGAGATTGTCATTGATGTTACCGAACTCGCAATTTCTGAAAGTATACGTGTTAGTGATATCAACGCTCAAGGTTTTGAGATCATGAACAAAAAATCTGTCCCTGTGGCTACCGTAGTTGTAACACGCGCAGCACGCGCCGCAATGGATGCTCCTGGTACTTCTGGAAAGAAATAATCTTAATTTCTGTCCTTCATTCTTCGATGAAATACCAGTAAGGAAGTTATACCCTAATTAAAATGATTATTTGGGTATTGGCTTCTCCGATCTCCAATTCCATTGGCGATTAAAAATCATTTGAAAAGCAAATGAAATGAACACATGAAGTATCTGATAGTTGGTTTGGGAAACATCGGAAATGAGTACGATAATACCCGTCATAACATAGGATTTACGATATTGGATGCCTTGGCTAAGGCGTCCAATATCTCTCTTAGCGAGAAACGTTACGGCTATACTTCAGAACTAAAACATGCCTCCAGAATACTTATCCTTCTGAAGCCCAATACCTTCATGAACCTTAGCGGAAGATCAGTGCATTACTGGATGCAAAAAGAAAAAATCCCTCTTGAAAATGTTTTGATACTGGTAGACGACCTGGCTTTGCCACTTGGTAAGATCCGCTTGCGGTCAAAAGGAGGCGATGCCGGCCACAACGGACTTAAAAGCATACAGCAGATTCTTTGCTCATCAGAATATAGCAGGCTTCGTTTTGGTATTGGTGATGATTTTCCGCGTGGCTACCAGATTGATCATGTTTTGGGAAAATGGACACGCGAAGAGGAAGAAGTCGTCAATTCGAAACTTGATCGATGCTTTGAGATCATCAAATCATTTGTTACCATCGGTATCGAACTTACCATGACCAAATTCAACAAGGGCTAGCATCTTATCGGAGTCCCATTCTCCCTGTCTCCCCGTCTCCAAGTCCCCCAGTCTTTTTCCTCCGCTTCTCCGTTTCCCGTCTCAAAAATTTCGGAGTCCCATTCTCCCCGTCTCCATGTCCCCTAGTCTCCAAGTCCTTTTTCTCCTCACCAGTCCGTCACCTTGCCAATATCCCTTCTGTCCTTCTTGGTGGGTCGGCCAGCCCCTCGATCGCGGGTAAAAAGTGCACCACCTGCTGTTGGATCCAGCTTTTTTAATTCCTCCGGCGAAGTAAGATCCTCCATGTAGTCAGAAACCAGCTTTGCTCCTACCCGCTTGCCAAGAAGTTCAACAACACGGTAAGAATAGGTAACCGGATTCTTCCTTACCAGGATGGTTTCACCAACCTTTACTACCCTTGATGGCTTAACAGTTACTCCACCAATTGTAACCCTGCCTTTCTTACACTCCTCAATGGCCAAACTCCTGGTTGCATATACCCTAACCGACCAAAGCCATTTATCAATTCGTATTGGTTCATCCATGATCCAAAGATAAATAATTTACTAATTTTAGCCATTCATTCACCTGCATTTACGCCAATCTTATGCGACTACACCGTTTAAGCTTTTTTCTGCTCCTTTTGCTTGCAATTTCCGCTTGTACTACCTACAAGGTTGAAAGATCTGCATCTGCCAATATTCATTTAGATTCGTTGGTTTTAATTCCTTCAAGTCAAAAGATTGAGGGAATGATAAAACCCTACCGGGATAAGGTTAATGCCGACATGACCGAAGTACTCTGCATTTCCTCAGAAGCGATGTATGGCGGCCGGCCGGAAAGTCCGCTGACCAACTACTGCGCTGATTTGACACTTGAAGAGTCAAACCGCTTTTGTGCAGAAAAGTATCCTCAAATGAAAATTGATGTCTCCATGATTAACCGGGGCGGCTTACGTATCCCGCTTCCAAAGGGAGAAATTAAAACCATGACCATGTTCGAACTGATGCCTTTTGAAAATGAAATTGTCTTTCTTAAATTAAAAGGTACAGTCATGCTTGAATTTGTAGATCATCTTGCAGAAAGAGGTGGTGAAGGTGTCGGAGGATTAAAATTCGGCATCAAGGCTGGCAAGGCCTTGCAACCTGAAATTGGCGGCAAGCCTCTCGATCCGGCAAAGACTTACTGGCTGGCTACAAGCGATTACATTGCCAATGGAGGTGATGGAAGTGAAATATTGTCAAAATCTATTGAAAGAATCGATACCGGGATCAAAGCCAGAGACATGTTCATTCGGTATTTCAAAAGAATGGGGAAAGAGGGAAAAACAGTAACAGCTAAAACAGACGGGAGGATTTACGATGCAAAATAGAAGGTCTTTTATCAAAAACATTGGAACAGGAAGTTTAGGTGTCATAGTGCTGGGCGGGGCAACTCAAGCTTTCGCTGGTCATGAGCCAATACAAATCACCATTCTGCATACCAATGATTTTCATTCGCATATGGATCCCTTTCCAAAAGACGCGGCCAGAAATGCCGGCGAAGGAGGTATGGCCAAAAGGGCTGCAATGATCCAGCAAATAAGAACTGAACAGAAAAATGTGCTGGTATTTGATGCCGGAGATATTTTTCAGGGCACGCCCTACTTCAATTATTATAAGGGTGAAGTAGAATTGAAACTGATGACCGAAATGGGCTATGATGCCGCCACCATAGGTAACCACGATCTTGACAATGGACTCGAAGGGCTGGATTCCCAACTTAAGAATGCAGGCTTCCCATTTATTAATTCCAACTACGACTTTTCTGAGACCATACTTGCCGGTAAAATAATTCCATATAAAATATTCAAAAAGCAAGGTATTAAAATCGGAGTTTATGGACTCGGAATAGAATTGGACGGACTTGTAAGCAAGCAGAACTATGGCAAAACCAAATACCTCGATCCTTTGGAGACAGCCTTAAAAATGGAGAAATTTCTTAAGGAAGAGAAAAATGCCGACTTAGTTATCTGCCTTTCCCACCTGGGCTATGCTTACAAAGAGAAAAAGGTCAGCGATTTAGTCATTGCTGCCGAAACTTACCATACCAACCTGGTCATTGGAGGCCACACCCATACTTTTCTGAAGAAACCAGAAGATGTGACAAACAAATCAGGAGAATCGGTATTGGTTAATCAGGTCGGATTTGGAGGATTAATTCTTGGTCGGATTGACTTCTTTTTCGAAAAAGAAGGAAGAAATCTTATTTCTATGCACAGCACGAGCAACAGTCAAAAATAAAAAAACCGCATTAATTCGAATTGTGTAAAACCCCGATGATCCAGGATTTGAGTGCCTGTCTGATCAGACTTCCAATGGCAGCGATGCTGCACCCCGAAGGGTTGAGGCCTGTCTTAGCGGACATAAGCTTTCTCGGTATGCTTGAAATGTTGAGTTTACCAACTAAATGAATTAATGCGGATATATCGTATGTAGAAGAACGTCATCTGATGATTCAAATTTACATCAGTTATCTTGTAATTCAAAGGAATTCGTGATATTTATTGCAACATTATTTTCTATAAAAGTTTTGCCCAACTAAAAAAGGTTTTTACATTTGCACCACTCAAATAATTTGAGTGAAGAGCAGCTGATTTACATTAGCACCTTTGGATTAAGGAGGGATGGGTGAGTGGCTGATACCAGCAGTTTGCTAAACTGCCGTACGGGAAACTGTACCGGGGGTTCGAATCCCCCTTCCTCCGCAACCAGTTAAAAGCCTCGCGATAGCGGGGTTTTTTATTCCCCTACACTCACAACACCGCAGGTGTTTAGGGAGTGTAGGGGAATAAAAAACCCTGAGCGAAGCGAAGAGGGTTTTAACTGGTTTAGCTTCCCCCATTTGGGATCACCGCAGGTAATCCCCTACCTACACCAACCCAAGAAAGCTCCCAATCATTTAATTCATTATCTGATTTCATTTGCCTTAATGAACATAAATGAAAGTAAATCGTTACTTTTAACGAGAAGCATCAAGTCAACTCAAAAAGTCATTTGGAATAAATATTTACCCGAAAGAAGGAAATATAACAAACGACAAGACTTTTAATACACCCTCTCTTAGAAACGTACATAATGACAAATATTGCGAACTTGCTTATTGTTGATGACAGTCCGGCCAATCTCGTCTATCTTGAAGCAGTAATCAGAGATCCTGGCATTAATCTGATTCAGGCGCTTTCCGGTTATGAAGCACTGGAGAAAACCGCAGGAGTTGATCTTGCATTGGCCATCATCGATGTTCGTATGCCTGAAATGGACGGCATTGAGCTAGCCACCAAAATAAATAAACAATCCAAGCATAAGGTACCCGTAATTTTCCTCACCGCAAGTTATTTAATCGAAGAAGAAATATTAAGCGGCTATAATTCAGGGGCTGTAGATTTTATTTCAAAACCAATCAGTAAGCATGTATTAAATTGTAAAATCAATGTATTTCTTGATCTGTTTATTCAGAAGCAGATTGTCATACGGGATGCTGAAAAATTAAAAGAAACAACCTATGAGTTGTTAAAAACCAATCTAGCCCTTCAAAAAAGTGAAAGACGACTTTATGACATCACTTTTAGTATGGCAGAATGGGTTTGGGAAGTAAACAAAGAGGGTGTCTATACACATAGCTCAACAAGAGGAGCAGATCTGCTGGGAGTAACCATGAACGAAATCATCGGAAAACGTCCATTTGATTTCATGGCACCGGAAGAAGTAGACAATGCCATTGCCTACTTTTCGGAGGTCATAAAAAACAGGGATGGTATCAAAGATTTTGAAAATTGGAATATTAGAGGGAATGGGGAAAGAATATGTCTTCTCACAAATGGAGTGCCCTTTTTCGATGATGACGGAAATCTTGAAGGATATAGAGGCGTAGATAAAGATATCACAGAACGTAAGCTTGCCGAGACAATATTAAAAGAGAGCGAAAAAAAATACAGAAGCTATATCGACAATGCGCCGGACGGAGTTTTTGTTACCGATGAAACCGGAAGATACTTAGATGTTAACCAGTCGGCAAGCACAATAACCGGATTCTCGACAGAAGAACTCTTGACCATGTCGATTTCGGATATCCTTCCGGAAGAAAACCTCGAGGAGGGTTTGCAGCATTTTAAAAAAGTGGTTGAGCAAGGCATCTCTAGCGATGAGCTTCCGTTTAAACACAAAGACGGAAGAAAGAGATGGTGGGCCATATCAGCAGTTCAACTTTCACCAAGCAGGTTCCTTGGTTTTACAAAAGATATAACCCTGCGTAGAAATTTGCAGGAAAAACTATTAGAGACTTCCGGCCGATTATCATTGGCTATCAAGGCTAGCGGCATTGGCGTATGGGATTTGGATTTAGTATGCGATGAGTTATTGTGGGACGAACGGATGTATGAATTATATGGGAGTATAAAAGGCATCAGTAAATTATCTTTCAATTCCTGGCAAGATGCTATCCATCCAGACGATCAAAAGCAAACAAGTATCGAATTTCAACTGGCATTAGAAGGGAAGAAAGAATTTGACACCGAGTACAGAATATGCTGGAAGGATGGTTCTGTTCACTATATCAGGGCAAATGCTCTAGTTATTAGAAATGAAGAGGGAAAGCCAAAACGGATAATCGGGACCAATTGGGACATCACCAAACAAAAAATACTTGAAGAAAGATTAAAATCAAGTGAAACAAATTTCAGGACTTTTTTCGAAACCATGGACGATTTTGTCGTCGTTGGAAATATGCAGGGTAAAATAATATATGCCAACGATGTGTTATCTCACAAGCTTGGTTATACTGCGCCAGAATTGTTACAAATGGAGGTACTTGAACTAAATCCGCCGGAAGAACGAGACGAAGCGGAGCAGATCTTTTCTGACATGCTCACTGGTAAAAGAAACAATTGCCCTTTGCCCCTGGTTAGAAAGGATGGGACAAAAATCCCGGTAGAAACGAGGGTTTGGTTAGGGAAATGGAATGGAGGTGATTGCATTTTTGGGTTATGCAAAGACATGACTGCAGAGCAGTTGGCACTTCGCAAATTCAATAAGATTTTTGAAAGCAATCCATCTCTCATGGCTATTTCAACCATTCCTGATGGAATATTTACAGATGTAAATAACGCTTTTTTGTTAAAAACCGGATATACTAAAGAGGATATTCTCGGGAAGACTTCAAAAGAGCTCAATCTCTTTGTAGATCAGCAGAAACAAGAATCAGCTTCTTATGAACTCGAGAAAAGCGGCTTTATCTCCAATTTAGAATTGCAAATAAAAGTAAAGTCAGGAGCCATTCTTGAGGGATTGTTTTTTGGTGAAATTATTGAACATCATAATACTAAGCTCTTTCTCACGGTAATGGTTGACATGACAGAAAGAAAACATGCTGAAGACCTCATCAGGGAAAGCGAATCAAGCCTTGCAGAAGCACAGCGTATGGCGCACATCGGCAGTTGGGAATGGAACATGATTACCAACAAAGTACAATGGTCAAAAGAGATGTTTCGTGTATTCGATATCGCTCCTGAGACATACGATGGAAGTCCCGAGTCAATCATTAAAGTTCTTCATCCGGATGATGTGGAAATATTCACAAATAGTATGAATCGGAATCTGTCTGATGGTGATGATCCATCTTTGGAATACCGCATTATTCACAGGGATGGATCAATTCGATATTTGAAGGCAGAGGGTAGAATGGAACAAGATGAATCAGGGCAAACAGTTAAAGCTATAGGAACTGTTCAAGACATCACAGATAGTAAACGGGCACAAAAAGAACTTCATCAGGCAAATAATTTCCTGGATTCCATCGTGGAGAATATTCCAAACATGGTATTTATCAAGGATGCAAAAAATCTGAATTTTGTTCGTTTCAACAAAGCAGGAGAAAACCTTACCGGCATCACGAAAGATGAAATTATTGGCAAAAATGATTGTGATTTCTTTCCGAGGGAACAAGCCGAGGGCTTCATCGAACATGATCTGCTAACTTTAAACAATAAGATTATGATCGATATCTCTCAAGAGTCAATTCAAACCCGTTACCAGGGAGTTCGGATATTGCATACTAAAAAGGTTCCAATTCTGGGTGACAATGGAAATTCGGAATACTTGCTTGGCGTCTCAGAGGACATTTCCGAACGCATCTTAGCTGAATATAACCTAAAACTGAGCGAAGAAAAATACAGGACCATGCTGAATGCATCGCCAGATGGCATTTTTCTTCTTGATTTAAACGAGATAATAACAGATGTCTCTGATATAGGCATCGAATTATTTGGCTTTGACAGTAAAACAGAGTTGATTGGGAAAATATTCTCAGAATTTATCGATACTGAGGACAAAAATACCTATTCGGAAATAATTGAAAAAACACTAAATGAAGGAATTGCTCAAAATATTGAAGTGAGAATCAGGAAGAAAAATCAAAAACCATTTCTGAGTGAAGTAAGTTCAACTTTTATACAAGGAGTTGATGGTAAACACTTTTCATTTATGATGACTATCCGCGATATTTCTCAACGAAAGAAAACAGAAGCAAAGCAGATACATGCAGATCGCATGGCCAATCTTGGTGAAATGGCAACTGGAATGGCCCATGAAATCAATCAGCCTTTAAATATTATTTCAATGGTTCTGGACAAGATCTTGTTTGAAACAGAGAAAACAGATTCGATCAACATAGAATTTCTCAAAAATAAATCAGACAAAATATTTGAAAACATATCCCGGATCAGGAATATAATCGATCATGTCAGGTCATTCTCGAGAAGTCAGGATGCCTACCTATCTATAGCATTCGATATAAATTCGACTATCGAAAATGCTCTAACAATGATTTCTGAACAATTTAAATACTTTGGGATTAATTTAAGGCTTCAACTTCAAAAAGATATACCGCAAATACTTGGTAATACCTATAATTTTGAGCAGGTAATCATTAATTTACTTACAAATGCCAAAGATGCTGTTCTCGAAAGGAAAAGCAGGCAAAAAGAATACGAAGAAATGATTATTGATATCAAAACCTTTCAGATTAATCAATCCTTGGTTGTTGAAATTATCGACAACGGAATCGGGATTGAAAATACAGATTTCACTAATATTATGCTCCCATTTTATACCACAAAGGAAGAAGGGAAAGGCACAGGACTTGGATTATCGATCTGCTATCAGATTATCAAGGAAATGGGCGGAACGATAGATATTTCAAGTGAGCGCTATGAAGGAACAAAAGTAAAACTGATGTTGGATATTCGAAAATCACATTGAAAAAGAAGGCTTCAGAATCAAATGCTATCATTGAGAAACCTGAAAAAAGAAAAGCTTAAGTGCTAGAAAAATACTGATATGACCAAAAAAGAGAAGATCAAAATATTAATACTGGACGACGAGAAACAATTCACAGAGGAGTTAAGTGGGTTTTTTCTCGATTCAGACTTTGAACCGTTCGAAGCCAATACCGCCTCTGAAGCGAAAAAAATTCTATCAGATCATGAAATAGACCTTTTAATCCTCGACGTTAGATTGCCAGGAGTAAACGGGCTCGATATTCTAAAGGAGGTTAAAGTTCAGTATCCTGTCATGGAAGTAATCATGATCTCAGCTCATGGAGATATGGATACGGTCATCAAGGCAATGCGACTGGGAGCATTTGATTACTTGCGGAAACCTTTCAGATTCATCGATATTCAGATTGCTCTCGAACGCACCCAAAAATACCTTCAGCTTCAACGAAAGTTAAAACTGATGGAAGAAAAAAATTCACTCATTTCGAAAAATCTCGAAGAGAAAATTAACAGACAATTTATAGGTGTTAGTCCGATGATTCTGGAAGTGTTGGAACAAGCCGAAGCAGCAGCAAAATATCCGGATGCCAATGTATTGATAACAGGGGAAAGTGGCACAGGAAAAGAAAATATTGCCAGAATTATACATTATTCAAGTTCCAGAAAGGATCACCTTTTTTGTGCTGTCAACAGTAGCGCAATAACAGACACCCTTTTGGAAAGTGAGTTTTTCGGTCACAAAAAAGGGTCGTTTACAGGCGCAGTGACAGACAAAATGGGATATTTTGAGGTATGCCATCACGGGACTTTATTCCTGGATGAAATTGCTGATATGCCTTTTAATCTTCAGGCAAAAATACTGCGGGCTACAGAGGAAAAAGTGATTACCCGGGTTGGAGATACCAACCAAATCCGCACAGACTTTCGGATCATTTCAGCTACCAATTTTGATCTGGAAAAATGTGTGGAGAAAAAAAAGTTCAGACTAGATTTACTACACCGTCTCAATACACTGCATATCCATATTCCTGCACTTCGCGAACGGCCGGAAGACATCAAACCCCTCGTTATACACTTTGTCAATGTCTATAAGAATAAATTCAATAAGCCCAATCTTACCATTTCAAGTGATGTGTATGAAGCGCTTATAAATTATGATTTCCCAGGTAATGTCAGGGAGTTAATCAACATGACAGAAAGAGCCATTATTCTCTCGAAAGGCAATATTCTTGGGATTGCAGATTTCCGCATCAAATCATCCAAATCAGAAATCTCAACTGTAAAAGACGACTTGATCAATTTGAAGGCACAAGAGATAAAGATGATCAAAAAAGCGCTTCAAAGCAGCAAATTCAACCAACAGTCAGCCGCCGACTTACTCGGAATTACCCGGGATGCGCTTACCAGGAAAATGAAAAAGTATGATATCTCTATTTCAAAAAGTGAATCCTGAGTAACCGGTTTCCACACTGGCTCCCTAAATTCCATCAAAATACCATTTCAACCGAAATTGTAATAATTATCCCTCTTCAAAGGAGTGATCAGTGACTGCTATTTTCCATTTTTTACCATTCGCATTTTCGCGCTTAAGCGCGATTTTTTCATTAAAAATTACTCGCATTCATCTTCAATATGATTTGAATATTTTTTTGAAAAAAACATTTCATTTTTAAACAACTAATAATACGATGCTTACAGCATGTATCCTGCATTCAGAACGACTTCCCGTTATTTTGGCACGCTCATTGTAATACCCTTGATACATGAGCAAAGTATCCTCTGTACGAGCACAAGAAGACCTAGTGTTTATAGAATTTAAACTTTGATCAGGTAAAGAGGTAAGCCGTCCCTCTAATATTAAGTACGGTAAAAAAAATTAATTAATAATAGGAGATTAAAATCATGGCAGTAGAAAAAACAATCGGCTCATCTAGCCTCGTAGAAGTTATCGACCGTATCCTTGACAAAGGTGTTGTAGTTGATGCATGGGTAAGAGTATCGTTGGTAGGTATCGAACTTCTTGCAATTGAAGCAAGGATCGTTGTAGCCTCTGTTGAAACCTATTTGAAGTATGCTGAAGCTATTGGTTTAACTGCTAAAGCTGCATAACGCAAATTGCAGTTTAGTAGTTAAGTAGTTATTCTTGCTAATGCATCCTTGCAGGTACAATCCTGAAAGCATGGTTACCAGGAATTACTTTTTTCTCATCGAAAGTTTCTGGATCATCAAATTATCATCTACCTAAAATTTCTTATCAACCTACAGCCACCAATGAAAAAGCACGCGGAAATCAATATTGATGGTTTATTCGACAATATCGTCAACTCATACGAGACCAGGATTCAAAAAATCCAAACTGCTTTCCAATCATCTGAATTTATTACAGAATCCTCCCATTCCCTTTTCGACCATGTTCATAGTTCACTCAACGAACTCAGGAAAGAAAGGGATTTCCTGAATACAAAACTCTGTGAAACCATCGCAAAGAATGGTTCATTACGAAAAAAAGACTACCAGATCATGATGTCAGGTATTCTTGCTTCACTTGATGAAAAAGAACTGGAGGCAGAAAACCAGTTCGGTATTTTTATTGCAAAACAGAAAGAAACTGCCCAACAATTAAAAAACGGATTGTTGGACATCAAAGATATTACAGCACAAGATGTCGGTGAAAAAATCGCCCAAATCAAAGAACAACTTTCTCAGATCACCAGACTCCAGGAGGAGAGAAAAGAAGAGGTTATGAAAACCTTTGAAGAATTTCAAAAAATGCATGACAAAATGATGCAGTACCTAAGGAATCTTGTTGATAAAGGTGATAAAATTTTGATTCAGGATATAAAAAAAGTCAGAACGCAATATATAAATGAAATTCAGCACTCCCCCGAATATTCAGGTGAGATTAAATAAAGCAAAGAACAATTAATCACTAATTAAAAAGGAGATATTAAAATGGGACTAGCATCTGAAATGAAAAACTTGAGCGAAGAATTGCTCTCTTCATTCAAACAAAGAATTAAAGAAAACGAAGAACTCGTGAATGATGTACAGAAAACCCTTGATGGTTTTCGCAAAGATCATATGGAAATGGCTTCCGTCCTAAATGCCAACGCAATGAATCTTAGAAAAGAACTTGCAACAGGCGAAAAGAACCGAATGAAAAACTACAATGGTTTAATGAGTGGCATCCATCAAAACATCGCATCGATACAAAAGGAGGTAATGGATATTCAAACTTCAACCTTCAATATGATCAATAATTTTGCATCAGACCGCACAACTATGGCAGCAGAATTAAACAAATTCTTTGCTGAAGGCAGAGCCGACAGGATGCAGGATGAGAAAACCAGACTGATGGAATTTGATGCAATGATGAAAACCATCAATGATGACATCAAAAGTATCAATGCCGAGGTTGCAGCAATCTTTAAAAACACCAATGATATGCTCGTAAATTTCGAAAATGAGCATGCCGAAATGACGGCCGAATTAAAAGCTGAACTAGGCAAGAATCTAGCCGAACGAGTTGAATATACCAGAGCTTTATTGCACGGATTTCAGAAAAGACTTGCCCAAATAAGCAAGGAAAATCAAAAGATGGCGCAAAAACTCCGGAGTGATCTTGACAGTGGAGAAGCAACCAGGCTTGATGAATACAAAGGTTTATTGAAGAACATTCACTCTTCAATTAAAGGAATTCAAAAAGAGGTTAAAGAGATCAAAAAAACCAGTAATGCAATGGTTGGGGGTTATGCCAGTGAAAGGACACAAGGAGCTGCTGAGTGGAACAAAATGCAGGAAGCAATAGCCCAGCTTAGAAAATCAGGAAATGTTAAGCCAGCAAAAACTGCAGCGGCAAAACCTGAAAAAAAAAAGATAGCTATTGAAATGCCTGTAGAGGCAGCCAAAGTCGTCGAAGTAAAAGAAGAACAGAAGATCATTGAAATGCCCTTCACTATTCCGTTCGAGGCAGCAAGAGAAAATCCTACAGAAAACGTTACAAAAGTCAATCCTAAGACAATTGTTCCAATGACACTCGAGGAAAAAATTCTTGACTACATCAACAAACATCCAATGGGAGTTAAAGTTTCTGAAATGGAAGCACCACTTGGAGAAACCAGAATGAAGATTGGATATATCGCAAAAGAGTTGCTGGAAAAAGGAAAAGTTCAGAAAATGGACAATCTATACTTCCCTTCAAAGTAAAGTTAAATATACAAGATGAGTCGAAATGATTTCTCCCTTACATTGGCAGCAATATCATTTCGACTCTAATTTTCAAATCCATTAGCTCAAATCGCACCATGTCAAAAAAAATTAAATGTACATTTTGCGGCGGCAAAGGCAAGGATCCATTTGACTTGCTTTCTCCAATATCGGAATGTCTGGTTTGCAAAGGTAGTGGAATGGTTGAGGTAGATGAACCTTTAAAGAAATGCGTGTTTTGCTCGGGAACAGGGAAAAACCCATTGGGAGCAAGGGTTTCATGCATTGTTTGTAGCGGAAAAGGGTATGTCAACTGTGGCGATTTACTACAATGTATCAAATGTAAAGGAACTGGCAAATCAAGTGACGGATTACCCTGCAGCATCTGCGGAGGAAAGGGTTGCAGATGAAGGATATCTCCGCCAGTATTAGAAGTAGCCTGCTGAAAAGGCAGGAAGCAATGAATATTTTTCAAGCCAAAAGAGCAGCTTTTCTTGTAGCAAAGGCACAGATAACCCTGGATATTGAAGAGGCGAGGGCTATTTGGATCCAAACACTTGAACAACTACCAAACCAGGAATTTAACAACAAAGTTCAAAAAGATCAATCCAATCAGCAAAATATTAACTGCAGAAAGGCATCATGCATAAAAAGCTCTCTCAAAACAATTAATTATAAAACCATCAGCCAACATGAGCAACAACAATGAAATGAATACGGTATTGGAACTGAAGCCAATGTCAAATTTTGTAGAAACAGATTATATTAGAGACATCACAAATCGGGGTCTCACCTATATTAAAGCAGGTTTTCCCGTTCATTTCAGAGGTCCTTCCGGTACTGGAAAAACTACTGTAGCCATGCACCTTGCAAGCAAAATTGGCAGACCGGTGGTGATTATTCATGGAGATGCAGAATATAAGACTTCCGACCTGATCGGAAGTGAACAAGGTTATAAATACAAAAAATTGGACGACAAATTTATCCATTCTGTTCATAAATACGAAGAGGACATGAGCAAACAATGGGTCAATAATCGCCTGACAATAGCCGTAAAAAATGGATTTACACTAATTTACGATGAATTTACCCGCTCACGGCCTGAAGCCAATAATATTTTGCTTCCCATTCTTCAGGAGCGGATGCTAAGCACCTCTGCCGCCAAAGAAGAGGATTATTACATGAAAGTGCATCCTGAATTCCGAGCCATCTTTACCTCAAATCCGGAAGAATATGCCGGGGTGAACCGTACTCAGGATGCCTTACGTGACAGAATGGTTACGATGGATCTGGATCACTTTGACTATGATACAGAACTAAAGATAACGATGGCAAAATCAGAACTTTCATTAAGAGATACTGAAACCATTGTTAAAATTGTCAGAGGATTACGCGAATCCGGAAAGACCGAATTCGACCCCACTATCCGGGGATCAATTATGATTGCAAAAACACTTGCAACGCTCAATACCACCCCTCTGGAATCAAGAGATATGTTCCGCAAAATTTGTCAGGATATTCTTACCTCTGAAACGAGCCGGATTGGATCCAAAACCAACCAGGAAAAAGTCAAAATCATCGTGGATGAACTAATTGAACTTTACATCTAACTCATATCTCATAACTCATAACTCTTTACATCATGCCTATAACAAGCGCCATCAAAGGACTTCAAAGCATTAGGTCAATGCAGAATGTCAGCAAATCAGGAATTCCCAACAAAGAAGAATCCTATTTTATAAAACTTTACATGTTCGAAAAAGAGAGAACACGACTAAAAAGCGAAGAGATTAGAATTCTGCTTAGACTGGAATTCATTCAGGGAAGATTGAAAGAAATCCAGAATTACAATGATGAGAAAGCAAGAGACATGAAAAGTGCAGAACAGCAAGAGGCGGTAAGTAAAAAAACACCTGAGGCGAAGTCTGATTTCAAAACAATGTCAATAGATTATTAATATAATTCGTTATGGCAGAACCTACCCATTCAATCAATGCAACCGGACTTGCTGACATTCTGGAAAGAGTGCTCGACAAAGGGATTGTAATTGCAGGAGATATAAAAATTCAAATTGCTGATATCGATTTGCTAACCATTAAGATACGTTTGCTAATTGCATCGGTCGACAAAGCCATGGAAATGGGAATTAACTGGTGGCAGGAAGATACTTATCTTTCTACCAAGGCTCGTGAGAAAGAACTCAACGCAAAACAGGAGGAACTAAACAAGCGCCTTGAAAAACTTGAGGCAAATAATTCCCCTTCCTGATCGCAGTCATTGTATTTTAAACTGCTAAGACATCTATAATTTAATATTTAAATTTTAACAAGATGGATGAGAAGGACAACAATAACAAGAACCATCGCTCTGAATTTGACCTATTGGGATTGGGAGGATTGTTCAAGGGTATTGAAAAACTAGTCGACCTTGCCGGAAAACTGGAGGAAAAAGGTGGTATGACGAAAGAGGGTGAGATCAACCTGGACCATATCAGAAAAGGAATGAAGGGCGTTTATGGTTTTACCATTAACACCGCTGGCGGAGGATCTCCAAAAGTGGAAACTTTTGGCAACATAAAAAAGACTCCTGAAGGTCCAAAAGTTGATGAAGAAAGAGAGCCTATAACCGATGTTTTTGATGAAACTGATGAGATTGTCGTCATCGCAGAGATGCCTGGAATTGAACAAGAGGACATCAAAATTGATTTGAAAGAGGATATTCTTGAGATCTCTGCAGTCAGTAAAAACAGAACATACCGAAAAGAAATTCTCCTTCCTTCCAAAGTTATTCAATCAAATTTAAGTCACAAATTCACCAATGGAATCCTTGAAATCAGGATAAAAAAATAATGTTATGGCACTTACCGGTTTAGATAACAACGACCTAGAACTCATCATCCTTGGTGGAAAAGGTGGTGTAGGAAAAACCAGTTGTGCCATTGCAACCGCTTTAGCTCTTTCTTTAAATTATAAAACGCTGCTGATATCGACAGATCCTGCCCATTCCTTGTCTGACAGTCTTGAACAGGAAATTGGTTTTAGAATCGTTGAGATTAAGGGAACAAAACAATTATCAGCCATCGAAGTGATTGCTGAAGAAGCACTTTTGAAATTTCTTTCAGGACACCAGGAGCAGCTTAAAAAACTACTCGAAACATCCACCAATCTGGACAATGAGGACATTGAACAGATGCTTACCTTGTCAATTCCCGGTATTGATGAGGTAATGAGTTTTAAGACCATCATTGATCTTATTGAAGAAGGGAATTTCGAAAAATACGTGGTAGATACCGCCCCAACAGGTCATGCCCTTCGATTAATCTCATCTCCCAAAATGCTCGATGATTGGATTAAAGTAGCCGCTAAGATGAGGTGGAAGTATCGCTATATGATCACCAGCTTTTCAGGTTCTTACCATATGGACGAAGTGGATACGCTTCTGCTAAATCTAAAAAAAACAGTTAAACGGATCGAGAACCTGCTGCGCAATAAAAGCAAGTGCGAATTTATTCCGGTTTGCATTCCTGAGGCCATGGCAATTATGGAAACGACGAGGTTGCTTTCTGATCTTGACCAAACAGGAATAATTCCCAAACAAATTATTGTAAACAATGTGATGGTATCTGACGAAAGTGATTTCTGCAGAAGAAGAAAAAGAGGACAAGCACCTTACTTACAACAAATTGGTCAATTATTCAGTCATTTAAATCGGGTAGAAGTCCCCATGTTTGCTGAAGAGGTGAAAGGAATTGAAACTCTGGAACTGTTGAAAAGGAGTCTATTTGAGCATAATTGAATAAAAAATTAGATGGATGAATATGAAAAATGATTTATCACTTCGTGTAAAAGAGGCTCTAGTAAAGGACGTTGGAAGAGCAATTGCCAGGATAGATCCTAAAGAGATGAAGCAATTGGGATTAGAGAGTGGTGAAATAATCCTCCTTGAGGGTAAAAGGGCCACTCCTGTAAAAGTTATGCCTTGCTTTCCTGAAGACCGCGACAAAGGAATCATCCAAATGGATGGAATTACGAGAGCAAATGCACAGTCGGGTATCGATGAAAAAGTTAAAATAAGTCGGTCTGAATGCAGACCTGCTTCAAAAATAAAACTAAAACCAGACTCAAAATCGAGTTCTCATTTTAAGGCAGACGATGCAAAATATATTGGTTCGCTGATGAATGGCTTGCCTGTTACGAAAGGGGATAAAGTCAGGGCGAATCTTTTTGGATCCCGATCAGTAGAATATACTGTAACCGGAACTCAACCGGAAGGTGTGGTTCAGATTCATCCGAATACTACTTTTCAGCTTGAACTTGTCAAACAAGATGGCGAAACGAAAAGCAAAGTTTCCTACGAAGACATTGGAGGACTAGGAAACCAGGTGCAGCGTATTCGTGAGATGATTGAACTCCCGCTCAAATACCCTGAAATCTTTGAACGATTAGGTGTTCAGCCACCCAAGGGAGTATTTCTATATGGGCCACCTGGAACAGGTAAAACTCTAATTGTAAGGGCTGTTGCACATGAAACTGATGCCTATTTCATCAACATTTCCGGCCCAGAGATAATGGGGAAATTCTATGGCGAGAGTGAAGGCCGAATCAGAAAACTTTTCGAAGAGGCTCAAGCTCATGCTCCCTCCATAATCTTTATCGATGAGATCGATGCAATTGCACCCAAAAGAGAGGATATGGGTGGGGAAAAGCAAGTAGAAAAACGCGTAGTTGCCCAACTGTTATCACTTATGGACGGACTGGAATCCAGAGGAAAAGTGATTGTGATAGGGGCAACAAACATCCCAAATTCCATTGATCCTGCATTGAGAAGACCCGGAAGATTCGATCGTGAAATTTCTATTTCTATTCCGGATAAAAAAGGCAGACTCGAAATTTTGCATATCCATACCCGTGGAATTCCTTTGTCAATGGATGTTGACATGGAAAAACTGGCGGAAATCACACATGGCTTTGTTGGTGCCGATCTTGAGGCACTTGCGCGAGAAGCTGCCATGACTGCTTTACGCAAAATTCTTCCGCAAATCGATTTCGAAATGTCGGAAATCCCCTATGAGCTTCTGATGTCTCTGGAAGTAACCATGGATAATTTTCTAGATGCCATGAAGGAGGTAGAACCATCAGCAATCAGGGAAGTTTTTGTGGAGGTTCCAGATGTAAAGTGGGAGGATGTTGGCGGTTTGGACGAAATTAAAGAAGCACTTAAAGAGACGGTGGAGTGGCCACTACAGTATGCAGATATGTTTAAGCAGGCTGACACAAAGCCTCCCAAAGGAATTATTCTTCATGGAAGACCCGGAACAGGCAAAACATATCTGGCCAAAGCTCTAGCCAGCGAAAGTGGCGTAAATTTCATCTCCGTCAAGGGGCCACAGATTTTGAGCCGGTACATTGGTGAATCGGAGAAAGGGGTTCGTGAATTATTCAGGATGGCCAAACAAGCTTCTCCATGTATCCTATTTCTCGACGAGATAGACAGCCTCACCCCACGCAGGTCAAATGATGGTTCCGGATCCGGAGTTATTGAGAGGGTTATCGGACAATTTCTTACCGAAATGGATGGGATTGAAGATCTCAAAGGGGTTATTGTTCTGGCTGCGACCAACAGGATAGACCTAATTGACCCAGCATTATTGCGCAGTGGACGATTTGACCTGATATTCGAATTACCGTTGCCGGATTTAAAAACGAGGGAGAAAATATTTGGAATACACACACGCAACAAACCTTTAAGCGATAAGGTATTGCTTAGTGATTTGGCATTTAAGACTGAAGGATTGACAGGATCCGATATCGAATTTATTTGCCGCAAGGCCGCCATGCTAGCCATACGAAAACTCATCGAACAGAAACGCGAAAATACTTCCGGGGCTGAAGCGAAAATTGTCATTGTACAGAAGCATTTTGATGAAGCCATAGAGTTGGTGTTGAATCAGAATCTAACTAAAAAATAAAATTTATTCTGTTAACAATCTTATCAAAAAATCCAAAAACCTAAGACTTATGACTACAAAAGGATTATACATTTACGGGGTGATCCCAAATTTCTATAGTGGCGAGATGTTTAGATCCCTAAGGCAATTAGGTGTTTATGAGATACCCTTCCAAAACATATCAGCCATTGTATCAGAACATGAGAATACAGTGCTTGATTTCACTGACAGGGAAACTCTTGGACGTCTGCTGGTTCATCATCAGAGAACTATAGAAGCCCTTGTCGCGACAGGATTTAACATGATTCTTCCTCTTCGGCTGGGAACAATTGTTAGCACAAAAGAAGAAGTATTCAGGATTCTTGCGAATGGACATGAACTGATCATTGATGCACTTGATAAAATTCAGTCGCTTACTGAACTGGACCTTGCAGTGACATGGGCAGATTTTGGGGCAACAATTGGTGCAATTGCCAGTGATCCGGAGATAATTGAACTAAAAAATGAAATAGAGGTAAAGACCGGAACTCTCTCTCAAATCGACCAGGTAAAAGTGGGAATGCTCGTACAGGAAAAATTAAAAGAAAAGAATCAGGTTGTGGAGCTAAAAATTCTGGACTCATTATCTACTATCAGTAAGGATATTAAGACTCATGAGGTCATGAATGATCAAATGATTACCAACTCTGCGTTTTTGATCGACAAGCAAAATAAAGAAAAATTCGAGCAGGTGATTGATAAACTTGACGAGGAATTCCATGGGCTTTTAAACTTTAAATTGGTTGGTCCCCTACCCTGTTATAGTTTTTATACCATTGAGATGAAAGAACTTAATCCGGAACTTATTGAAAAGGCAATTGAGGAGTTGGGACTAATCAACGAGTGCTCAGAAGGTGATATTAAAAAGGTTTATCTGGAAAAAGCCAAAAACTGCCATCCAGATGCAAATCCTGGCACCGGCAACGACGAAGCTTTTAACAAAATCAACAAAGCTTACCACACCGTGTTGGATTATTCAGCCGCGGCGAGGCAGACCTCAAAAAATAAGATGATCCCCATGACCCGGGATAAAGTAAACAAAAATTTATTCTTAGTTAAAATTAAAGAATAACATGCAAAGAGACGGAAAATATATATACTGCATTATCGCTACTGAATACGATGTAAACCTGGGACCTATTGGTGTAGGCGGCAGAGGCGATCTCGTCTCTACAATTGGCTTTGATGGATTGTGCATGGTGGTAAGCGACCATCCCCTCAGCCGGTTTATTGTAAATCCTGAAAACATGCTGGCGCATCAAAAAGTAATTGAAGAAGCCATGAAGGAATTCAGAAGTGTATTGCCAATCAGATTTGGTACCATTGCTGCCACCCCGGATGAAATACGCAATCTCCTCAACCGCAGGTACAGTGAATTTATGGAACTACTCAGGCAGTTTGAAAATAAAATGGAGATAAACGTTCGGGGGACCTGGAAGAACATGTCGAAGATCTATAAGGAAATTGACAAGGAGCATCTTGAATTACAAAAGATCAGGGCTGAAATTGAACATCTGGAAGATCCCGGAGAGAAAAATACAAAAATTGCTGAAGCAGGGAATCTTGTAGAACTGGCACTGATTGAAAAGAAGGAAGAAGAAACAGGATTAATCATTGATGCCTTTCGCAAATCAATATTTGAATGCAAGCTAAATAAAACCAGCAATGATGCGATGTTTATGAATACTGCATTTCTCATTAACAGTGGAAGAGAAGTTGAAGTTGACAACATTATGGCAGATCTCGGAGCCAAATATGAGGATCGATGCGATTTTGTTTACACAGCACCATTGCCAATTTTTAATTTTATCGACCTGAAAATATTTCCTGAAAAATGGGAATTGTAATCATATAAACAATCATTATGGAAAAAGAATTAGACATACCAAAAGAAGGGAAATACATTTACGGAATCATCCGGAATTCAGCCCCGTTGAATTATGGACCTATCGGGATGGGAAAGCGGGCGGATGAGGTATATTCGATAAGCTATAAGGGAATTAGTGCGATCGTTAGCAATTCTCCGGTGATCATCTATGAAGCCAGAAGGATAAATATGATTACACATGAAAAAGTACTCGAAGAGGTAATGAAACAATTTACTGTACTTCCTGTCAGGTTCTCAACCATTTCTGAACACAATGATGATGAAGGAATTCTGAGAATCCTGGAAAAAGATTTTCAGAAGTTTGATGAAACATTGAATAAAATGGATGGAAAGAAGGAGCTAGGTCTAAAAGTATTAGCTCATGAGGCTCCAATCTATGAAAGTATCCTTGAAAAATATGAAGATATCAGCAAGCTCAGAGCAAAACTTATTAACATGCCAGTGGATAAAACCCATTACCAGCGTATGAAAATAGGGGAAATGGTGGCTGAAGCACTCAAAAAGGAGACTTCAAATTTTAAAGCTCTTATTTTGGATGCATTGAGTCCTATAGCTGACGACATGAAACTGAATGACAACTATGGAGAAATGATGATCCTAAACTCTGCCTTCCTGATTAAAAACAGCTCTGAACCCTTATTTGACAAAGCTGTAAACGATCTGGACGAAAAATATGGTAGCTTTATGACATTCAAATATGTTGGCACACTGCCTCCCTACAATTTTGTTAATCTGATAATTAATACGAAAGGGATTTAATATGTTTTTAATCGATGATTTACTTCTTGCCCCTCTCAAAGGAGTGATATTTCTAGCCGAAAAAATCAATGAGGTGATCGAGAAAGAAACATCAGATGAAGGTTCTATTAAGGAAAGATTAATGGCACTTCAGCTGAAATTTGAAATGGATGAAATTACAGAGGAGGAATATGATGAAAGAGAAGATGAATTACTGAAGCTCCTTGGAAACATCAGGGAAGAAAAACAAAATAAATAACATAAGTAGGAGGTAAAACATGAGCAATATTATTGATGCAAAAAAGGAGGTAGTTAAGTTCCTGAAAGAGAACATTAAATGTTATGATGTAACTGTTATAAAAATTGGCAAAATTCAGGAGAACTGGAATGCTGTTGCTGAGGTATATGAAGACGATTCATTTTTGAAATCAATGAACCTGCCTCCAAAACAAGTGAGACTTTTCTATTCTATTAAAATGGATGATCTGCTTGAAATAACTTCATTCGAAAGACTTAATTCATTTGAAGGGATAGATTTCACATCAGAGTAATCTTAAAGTAAATGTACTATGAATAATGCCCTGATTTATGTTTATTGTTTGGTAAACAGTCCACCGGAACTTTCTCCGGAATTTATGGACAAAGGTCTGGAGTCAATTCAATTCGGTGACTTTTATGTCATAGTCAAGCATGTTTCCGAACAAGATTTCTCGGAGGAAAATTTCCAGAATCATTTATCTGATTTGAACTGGCTTGAGACAAACGCTCGCGAACATGTTGAAGTAATCAACTTAATCATGCCTCACCATTCGGTGATTCCATTTAAATTCGGCACCATTTTTCAGGCTGAAACAGGAGTCGAAAAATTCATATCCGACTACGCTGATTCTCTCAAAGAGAATTTTTTATTTGTCGGCAACAAAGAAGAATGGTCTGTAAAAATTTATTGCGATCGAAAATTGCTTTGCCATCAGATAGACGAAGTCAGTCAGGAAGCTGCTGCTCTGGAAAAACTAATAATGGAAAGTTCCCCAGGCAAGGCATATCTCTTGAAACGAAAAAAAATGGATCTGATTGAGAATGAATTGGATCGAATTTGTAAATTATACGGACAGGAATATTTCGATGAATTAAAAGCATTAAGCGAGTCAACCAATCTGAATAATCTGCTTCCAAAAGAGTATACTGGACGAGATGATACAATGATACTAAATGGTACCTTCCTGGTAAGTAAAAGTATGGTAGCAAGTTTCGGAAACGCAGTTAAAATCCTCACAAAAAAAGATGAAAATTTCGGATTTCTTTTGGAGATTTCCGGCCCATGGCCTCCATTTAGTTTTGTCTACATCAAAGAAAAATAACTATGCCCAACAATGTAATTGATGAGTCTAAAGATATTACCATCCTTGAATTGCTCGACAGAGTACTGAATAAAGGTGTAATCCTGACAGGAGATATTGTCATTTCAGTTGCAGACATCGATCTGGTCTATCTGGGCGTTAAGCTTATGTTGAGTTCGGTTGAAACGATGGAACAACTTAAAGCAGGCAAAGCGATTAAGGAACATTCTTAAAATCCGGCCTTATTATTGACAATTATATTATAGAATGGCGATTATTATTTATGCATTGCTATCAGTAAAGGAAGATTCAGACAAATTGGATTTGTTGTTGAAAGGCATGCCAGGATTATTAAATGCTGAAATAAATTCTCTGCAGGTTGGTCAAATTTCGGCCATTGTAAGCAATATCTCAAGAACTGATCTAATCACCGACAGCACAAATGCATTGTTGTTTGCAAGAATAATTGATTCCCTATCTCACAAATTTTCATTGCTTCCCATGCGATTTGGCTCAATGATGGAATCCTCTGGAGTGATTCTCCAGATGTTGGAAAGGAACTACATTGCCATCCAAAAAAATCTCGGGCAAATTGAAGACAAGTTTGAATATGGCTTAAAGGTCTTTTGTGATTCCGCAAAATTAAAGGCAGACTTGGTTGAAAAGACGAAATTCACGACCCTACCAACAGAACAATCGACCACCGAATCCAAGCCCTCAGTTTATCGTGAATGGGTTAACAAAAAATTAGAGGAGCATCGGCTAGAGGAAATGTTTTTAACGCATGTGGATAAAGTAATTGCATCAATAACTGAACAGATATCGGGGATGAATGCAGTTTCTAAATTTAGAAAAATGCTAACGGAGACCACTATTATAGATGCACTCTTTTTGCTACGGAAGGATCAGAATGCGGAATTAATGGAAGTAATAACCAATTTAAAAAAACAACACGAAGGACTAAATTTCGTCATGACAGGCCCATGGCCTCCATACAATTTCGTGGAAATTACCATAAAGTAAACAAATCAATGAGTGAAAATAAAATATTATTCAGCACCGGTTCGTTGGATGGACTCTCGAAGGAGATAGGAAAACTGGGAAACCTTGATGAATCGAAATTAAAGTTAACGCCGGACAATGCAGATTCAGGACTTGCGAAACTTGTTCTGACATTGGTTGAACTGATCAGAAAATTGGTTGAAAAACAAGCCATGCGAAGGGTTGACGGTGGCTCACTGACCGACGAAGAGATTGAACGCCTCGGAGAAACATTGATGAAGCTGGAAATGAAAATGGAAGAACTGAAGAAACATTTCAACCTCACCGACAGGGATCTGAACATCAACCTTGGCCCTTTAGGCGATTTGATGTAAAGTGAAAAAGGTATTCTGACTATATTTTTTCTAAAACACTTGTGTTTTTTAAAAAATTAGATACTTTTGCAACACTTTTGAAGGGAGCCAAATCCTTAAATAAACAACAAAAGTCATCGGGGTGTAGCGCAGTCCGGTAGCGCACCTGGTTTGGGACCAGGGGGTCCCAGGTTCGAATCCTGGTACCCCGACGAGAAAATAACCCGTTAGGTTTAAAAACCTAACGGGTTATTTTTTCTCCTTCGGGTGCTATTTTTTCTTCCGCACTCTTACAGCAAAGGCCTCGGCTGGATTTTTTACCATCATCATATCAAGTTCTTCCTTTGTAATTCCTTCACTCAATAAAAGTAACCTGAACGAGCTGAAAAATTCTGTGTAGCCTCGGGATTTCCCACCACCTGGAATATCGCTTTGGTACCCAACTGCATCATGCGAAATCAAAACGTGATCCATTCTGCGTAGCATTTTCATGTATTTTACCATTTCGGAAATCCTGACAGATGGTTCCATCTCAGGCATAACCCCATCAAAAGCAACCCAAACACCCCTTTCCGCGATAGTAAGTACTCTTCCCCTTGAAACCTCCTCCATGGCATGAAGCCAGATAAATGCGGAAGGATCGACTCCATATTTGTCCAGAATTCTCAATTGTGCCATTGCTCCTTCTGCAGGCCCGGTATGAGACATGATAGAGAGACCTGTTTTTAGATGGGTCAGACAAGCAGCTGCCACCAACTTTTTGTCATTTTCGGACAATGCAGCACTTGAGATTCCAATGTTAATGACTCCCGGCTTGATGCCTGTATTGCCAATTCCATTCTCCGCTTCTGAAATCCAGATCAAGGCAATCTCTTCTGCGGTCATATCTTTAATTTCCTTTGGAAGGTGCCTTTCATTGTCGGCAGCATACCAACCAGTATTTGTAATAATATTTATTCCTGTTTTTCTGGACAATTCAGCTAATAATTTTGGGTCACGGCCCATAAATTCTGGTGATCCATCTACAATGGTTTGAACTTTATATTGTTTTAGATCTTCGAGCATTGGCAAAACCTTACTGATTACCGAATCTTTGTTGATTCTCTTAAGCCCGATTGAATCGATCATGGTCATATCAAAGACCATCTGCTCATGAGGAAGCGTGACGCCCATTCGTGATGCCGGTATTTCTCCATTGACAGTAACAATCATTAATTCACTCCTTTGACAAGAGCAAAGAGAAATAATTATAAACAATATGTATAAAAGATGGAGTCTTTTACTTTGAGTTGAAGTCATAGCTAGCTGTTTAAGAAATATTTTTTACGAAGATAAAATGATAATGCAAATATTAAAACCGATTGGTATATTAATAATGAAAAAATGCAGTGCTGATACCTGAAAAAAATCCCTCATCATAGTGCGACTTTTCAAATTCGATTATTGAAGGAATTCCAAAAAATTCTATCATATTTATTTATTTACATATGAATCCTATTATAGGAATAAAAAATAAAATGTAATAATTACAAATAATATTTATTGTAAAATACTAAAAACTAAATAATTGTTAAATGGGAGTTAAGTAATGTTAAAAATAATTCATTTTTTTGCTTGTATATTGGTATCAATTAATTAAATTTGCTCATCTAAACGCGTAAATTAAACATCTCTAACAACATCTTGTTGTGTGTATTTTAACAGCTATTATTTTTCTATGCCCATGGAAATTAAACTGTCAGTATAAAAGAATAGCCCTCGTTATTATAATTACCAATCTTAATTTTATGAATCTATGAAACAAAAAAAAGCGATTTTTCTACCTAAAGGCAAATGGACCAGAATGTTCCTTTCTCTGGTGTTGCTTATGGTATTGTCAACCGGTATGGCTTTTGCTCAAAAGACCATATCAGGAAAAGTAACTGATGAGAGTGGTTCATCGGTACCTGGTGTTTCGGTTGTTGTTAAAGGAACAACAACAGGTACCATTACAGACATCGATGGTAAATATGACATTAAAGTTGCTGACGCTTCCAGCAAAACTTTGTCATTCTCTTTCATCGGTATGGTTTCAGCCGAAGTAGCTATTGGTGCAAACGCTGTTATCAATGTAACTTTAAAAAGCGAAACAATTGGTGTTGAAGAGGTTGTCGTTGTAGGTTATGGTACTCGATTGAAAGAACAAATTACAGGTTCTGTTTCTACTGTATCAGACAAGCAATTGAAGGTGTCCAGTGCACCGAGTGTTGTGAGCCGTATGCAGGGCCAAATCTCGGGTATTACTGTTACATCAAGCAACACACCTGGATCTCAAGCCACTATCCGTATCCACGGTATTGGTACAGTAAATGATCCTAATCCATTGTATGTTATTGATGGAGTTCCGGTAGGTCCTAGTAACAACATCAACCCAAATGATGTAGAGTCAATTTCTGTTTTGAAAGATGCCTCTTCAGCAGCTATTTATGGTAGCAGGGGTGCCAACGGTGTTGTACTTATTACAACGAAACACGGACGCGAAAACCAAGAGCCGTCTGTAACATTTTCTCTCCGCACAGGAACCACTCAAGCCACCAACCAATACAACATGCTGGGAACAGCTGAGTATGGTCAGGCAGTTTGGTTGCAAGCAAAAAACCTGGGTAATGCTCCTAACTCAGCTCAATACGGCAAGGGTGCCAATCCAGTTATTCCGGATTATGTATTACCTGCAGCAACATTTTCAGGTGATCCTTCGGCAGCTGATGCACTTTATAAATATCCAGACTATCAGATATTCAAAGCCAACAGACAAGGTACCAACTGGTACGATGAAATCTATCGCAAAGGCATCGTGAAAGAATATGATCTTTCAGTTTCAGGCGGAGCCAAGAAATCTACTTATTCTCTATCCGGCAACTATTTGGATGAACAAGGATTCCTTATCTATACAGGTTTCAAAAGATATACTTTCCGTGTCAATGCTGAGAGCAAATTTAGCAGCTGGCTAAAAGTTGGTGAGTCTTTACAGGCAAGTTTGGTTCATCAGAAAGGTGACCTGGGAAACAATGGAGAAGGAAATGCCATCTCTATGGCCTATCGTATGCAGCCAATCGTTCCTGTGTATGACATCCAGGGTAACTTTGCCGGAACAAGGGCTCCCGGCACCGGTAATGCAGCCAACCCAGTTGCACAATTATCTCACGGACAGAATAATGACGGGAAATATTTACGCGTTTTGGGAAATATCTTTGGAGAAGCCACCATCATGAAAGGACTAACTTTCAAAAGTTTGTTTGGCTATAACTTAGGTCAGTGGAATGCAAAAAGCTACAATATGCCTACCAACGAAAATGCAGAACCTAACAAAGTTGCCGGTTTGACTGTTGATTCCAACTATACCATTTTATGGAACTGGGCCAACACAGTTAACTACACAACTACCATCAAAGACATTCACAAAATCAACGTGGTAATTGGAACAGAAGCTGTTGAGAATTCTTACCAGTGGATGAGTGCAGGACGTAGTCAGTATTTTTCACTTGCTCCTGATTATATGCAACTTAGCTCTGGAGAATTAAACAAAGACAACAGCGGTAGTGGATCTGCCTGGGCTTTGTTCTCACAATTCGGCCGTGCCAACTATGACCTGAAAGGGAAATATTTTATTGAGGCAACGGTACGTCGCGATGGTTCTTCAAGGTTTGGTTCTGCCAACCGTTATGGAATTTTCCCTGCAGGATCTGCAGCATGGGATATGACCAAAGAAAGCTTTCTTTCTGGTTCAAAAAGCTGGTTAGATGTTCTTAAATTAAGAGCAGGATGGGGAAAATCAGGTAACGACCAAATTGGAGAATACAACATGTATTCTACATTCGGAACAAACGGTTATACCGCTGCTTACAATTTAAATGGAACCACCGGATCAGCAATCGCAGGATTTGAACCTTCAACAAAAGGTAACCCAGATGTAAGTTGGGAAACTACCCAAACCGTTGACATGGGAGTTAACGCAGCCATGTTTGACAGAAAATTGACTGCTTCTATAGCTGTTTGGCAGAGAAATACTTCCGATATGCTTTACCGTTTGAGTGTACCTCAGGTAATGGGTATTGCCACTCCTCCATATGTAAATATTGGTAAGATGAAAAATACCGGTATTGACATTGAAGTTGGCTATCACAATACTTTGATGGGTGGTAAGTTGACTTACGCTATCAATGCGACTGCATCACACTACAAAAACGAAGTTGTATCTCTTTCAAATAACTTGAATGAGGTAGTTGGCTATTCACTTCGTCAGGTAGAATACACCCGCGCAACAACAGGTCAGGCCTATCCGATGTTTTACGGATTGATAGCTGATGGCATCATTCAGACTGCCGCAGAAGCTGCAGCAGCTCCAAAATTTGACAGCTACACAACTGTCGGTCACTACAAATACAGGGATTTAAACGGAGATGGTAAAATTACCATGGACAAAGACCGTACTTATATTGGCGATCCTCATCCAAAACTCACAGGTGGTTTAAACATCGACTTAGGTTATGCCAACTTCGATCTTAACATGTTCTTCTACGGAAGTTATGGCAACGACCTGATCAACTATGTTAGTCGCTGGATTGATTATGGACAGTTCGTTGGAGGTTTGAGTAAAGCCGCCTTGTACGACACTTGGAGTGCAACCAACACCTCTGCTAAATTACCAATGCTTGACGGCGCAGCCCACTCACAGGAAGCATCTACCGCCTTTATCGAAGACGGATCATTCCTAAGAATGAAGAACCTGAGATTAGGCTATACTGTTCCTCAAAACATTCTTGATAAGGTAAAAATGAAAAGCGTTCGCGTATATTTGCAAGCAACCAACTTGTTCACAATTACCAAGTACAAAGGACTTGATCCTGAATATGACTCATCTGGCATGTCTATGGGCGTTGATCAGGGTTCTTGGCCAACTCCTCGTCAGATTACATTTGGTTTAACACTGGGTCTGTAATCTAAAAAGAATAGTATAAATTTTAAACAAAAGAATGATATGAAAAAACTATCACTTATAGTGGCTACCTGCTTTTTAATGGCCATATCTTTTTCTTGCGCAGATTCATTTTTGGATAAAAAGCCGCTTGGGTCGACTTCCGAGGATGTTTTCTACAGCGAACAAGGCGTTAATGCCTTGCTGACTGGAGCCTACAGTATGGTCAAAGGAAGTGCTCTTTGGACCGTAAGCTGGGGTGCCTCCATTACCAACTGGACTTACGGATCGGTTGCATCTGACGATGCTGCCAAGGGATCTTATGTGGGTGACCAGATTCCAATCAATGAAATCGAACGTTGGGAAATGTCAACCACCAACAACTACCCTGCTGACAAATGGATTTTGAACATTGGTATGGGTGTAAACCGTTGTAATACAGTATTGAATGTAATATCTAAAACAACGACTCTTCCTGCTGCAACAGCATCGGAATTGAAAGGTGAAGCCCGTTTTTTAAGGGGTTTGTATTACTTTGAATCTTGGTTGGTTTTTGGTGACAAAATCCCATTGATCCCTGAAGACAAAGTAGACGTAGCTGCCACCATCTCCAATGAAAATGCTGCTGGTGCAGTTCTGAAATTCATCATTGACGACCTGACATTTGCTGCTGCCAATCTTCCTGCCACCCAGTCTCAACCAGGACGTGCAACAAAATATGCCGCCATGGCTCTTGCTGCCCGTGCCTACATGCAGGTATTGGATTATGCCAACGCAAAACCGCTTCTTGATAACATCATCAACAGTGGAAAATTCTCTCTTGCCCCTAAATTCTTTGACAACTTCCGTATTGCAAAAAACAACAATTCTGAGTCAATTTTTGAAATTCAACGGAATGTCAACGACATCAACGAATCTTTGAATGGTGAGATGGGTATTGGTCTCAATGCTCCTTATGCTCCTGAACTTGGTATGTGCTGCGGTTTCCACCAGCCAACACAAAACCTTGCCAATGCATTCAAAGTTGATGCAGCCGGTTTACCATTGTTCGATACCTTCGATGCAACAGATTTGAAAAACGACCAGGGTATTGCCTCTACTGATCAATTTATCCCTGCAACTGATCTTTTGGATCCACGTATCGATTTCACAATGGGCCGCAGAGGTTTGCCTTACATGGATTGGGGTATCATGCGTGGTATGGACTGGATCCGCGACCAATCATGGGGTGGACCTTATGTAACTGTTGAGAAAACTTTCTTCTACAAATCTGAGCGCAACAGCTTGTCAACAACAACCGGTTGGCAAACAGGTATCAATGCCAACAACTTCCGCTACCTGCGTTTGGGTAATGTTTTGTTGTGGAGAGCTGAAGTTGCTGCTTCCGAAGGCGATTTGGCCACTGCATTAAAATATGTCAATCAAATCCGTGCAAGGGCCGGCAATGAAGTTGTTATGGGACTTGTTAACCTTTACAAACTTCCTGTCAGCGTGAATACCGGTGATGATTGGAAAAAATATGTAGATTTCACCAAACCTGCTGCCAATTACAAAGTTGGTCAATATGCTTCCTTCCCTGACAAAGCCTTCGCTATGAAAGCTGTACAATGGGAAAATCGTTTAGAATTTGCAACAGAAGGTTATCGTTTCTTTGACCTGAGACGTTGGGACAAAGCGGCTCCAGGATTTATGGCCAAAACATTGAACGATTTTGCGAAAAATGACCTAAGAACAAGACCTGATGTTATGAAAGGTGCTACTTTCGATGAGAAAGACAAATATCAGCCTATTCCTCAAACACAGATGGACTTGCAACCAGGCGTTTTGAAACAAAATACCGGTTACTAGTCAATAATTGACAATAAAAAAGGGCTGCTTCATGTAAAAATGAAGCAGCCTTTCTTTTTGATTGCAACTTATCGATTGGATAAAGTATGCCAGGTGCTGTTTTCCTGATAATCAACAATGAGTTGAGGTTGAAGCGTACAACTGAACTGCCCCATCAAAGAGGTAATCTCCTTTTGAAGAGAGGAGATGCTATTCTCTATCAGATCAGACCGAAATCCTTTTGCTCCCAAATCCAACACCATCTCCATTGAAATAATTCGCGAAAGAGCTTGTCCCAATTCTACCATCTTTCGTTGGGGTAATTCAAGGTTAAGATTAAAATCAAGTAAATCGCTCAAATAGCCCGTTGCTTTTTGAGTTAGATTGTTGGAATTTAAAAATTTAAATAGGTTGGACTCTTTGGCTTGTTTCATTTGTTTGACGATGGCATCTGAAATCTGTGAATAAAGCATATCGTTTGATCCTTCAAATATCTGAAAAGGACGACTATCAGTAATGCCCCGACCACCAATGTGGCTAAGCCGGTATGCCTTGGCACCCACGAGCTGAACAAGAGATTGCGCAGCATTTTGCATAAGGTCAGTCACAAAACTCTTCACGGCATTGGCTTCTACCCCACTCCCCGACAAATCATGCTCAATGCCGGCCTTCTGGCTGCTGTTGGCACACATCGCCGAAGCAATCGTGAAGGAGGACTGCAATTCCGCTAACCGATGCTGCACCTGATCATAGTCTACCAGTCTTTTCCCGGAAACGACACGGTCTCTTGTGTGGGCAAGGGCTTCATCCAGCATCCGCTGGATAAAACCGAGCGCCATACCAGGAAACTGTAACCTGCTTCGGTGCAACAAATCCAAGAGTAACTTGATCCCTGTCGAATGTGGTTGCAAACGATGAAGTAGAGGCACCTCCACATCAATTCTGTTTCGTCCGTAAGGTATTTGATACAAGCCTAAATTGTCAAAAAACTCCTCTACTACTATTTGCTGACCGTTTTGGTTCACATCACACAGGAAGAAATCAACGTCACGCTTCAATTCTCCGCTTTTCATTTGCTCGCGTGCTGTTAAAAGCCAAAAGTCTGCCCATCCCGTCAAACCGGCCCAATGTTTGGTTCCTTTGACATTGAATGAATCGCCGGAGGAGGTAAAGGAGGTTTGCATATTGAGCGCATCACTGCCGTGACCAGGTTCGGTAATCATCAATCCTCCCATGTTTTGGGCTGTCATAAAACGGTCGAAAACCATCGATTTTGCTTCATCAGTTCCATATTTTGCCAAAGGCTGTAGAAATAAGGCTGAATTGATGCCCAGAGTAAGCGAGAGAGCCAATGATTCATAAGAGGCAGCTGAAAGAAGTGCCAGAATCTCTTCTACTTTGCCTCCCCTTCCGCCATACTGTTCTGGAATATTAATGGACAGAGGATTTCCTGACATTACCTCCCTCATCACAAAGGGGGGCATTCCCCTGCTAGTACTCAGCTGATCAATATCAGCACGCACGCGGTATGCATGACGGCTGCGATCGCGAAAATCTTCCAGAAAAACACTAAATGGTATTTTCGGGTTGGATATTATTTTATTCTTCATTCTTATAATTTGAAACTATTTCTATATGTTGAACGACCATTTTAATGTTTAGTTGCAAAAAAAATCGCTATTTTTAAAGAAAATTTCTAATCATTATCTAAAAATCATGTCAGAAAATCAAAAGAAAAAATTAAGTCGTCGTTCATTTTTTGGAACTTCGATGATGGGTGCTGCAGGATTAACATTACTTCCTGGTATCATAACCAGCTCTCAAGCCAGCCCTTCCGCTGCTGCTGATGTTCGTCTGGGATTTATAGGAATGGGTCAACAATCTATGTTTCTATTGAATGGTTTCATTCAAATTCCAGGTGTTGAGGTAATTGCCGGGTGCGATGTCTATGGCATCAAACGCAAAAGATTTGAAAAAAGGGTTACTGCTTTTTATGCCAAAAGCGGTAAGACCTTAAAAGTCGAAACATTCGAAAAATTTGAAGATCTTCTTAAAGTTCCTACAATTAATACGGTTGTTATTGCCGTGCCTGACCATTCACATGCAAGAATCGCTATTGCTGCATTAAAAGCAGGCAAAGATGTTTATCTGGAAAAACCAATGACTTTCACTATCAAAGAAGGCCAGGAGTTGGTAAAATGTGTTCGTTCCAACAAGCGCATCTTAGGTATTGGCAGTCAGCAGAGATCAGACCCCAACTTCCAGCACGCAATTAATCTGGTACATTCAGGCGCTATTGGCAAGATTGAAAAAGTAAATGCATACGTCGGTGCACCTCCAAAACCATACAATCTGCCTGTCGAAGAATTGCCAGCAGATCTTAACTGGGATTTGTGGTTAGGTTCTCTTACGGCTAAGATCCATTATAATCACGAATTAGATCCACCTATTACGCTTGATCCTGAAGTTAACGAGAAAATTTGGGGTGCGTGGCGTTGGTACACCGAGATGGGCGGCGGATTCACGACCGACTGGGGCGCTCACATGTTTGATATCGCCCAATGGGGTCTTGGAATGGACAGAAACGGTCCGGTTGAAGCTTCTCCTATCGGTGATGGCACTGAATACATGAGCTTCAAATATGCCAATGGCGCGGTTATGACTTCTGAGCCGTTTGACGAAAAGAAAACCAAAGGAGTTAAATTCTGGGGGAAAACCGGATGGATTGAAGTCTCCCGCGGATATTTTAATGCGTCAGACCCGAAATTGTTTCCTGCCAAAAAGGAAGAATCAACAGGGCCATACGAAACCAAGATTCCTCATCAGGTCAATTTCGTAGAAGCTGTTCGCGGACACAAGGATCCAGTTGTTCCTGTAGAAATTGGACACAGCAGTTGCACAGTTTGTACACTTGGAAACATCGCTTGCCAATTGAAGCGGACAGTCAAATGGGATCCTATCAAACAGGTATTTATTGACGATAAGGATGGAGCTGCCACCAAGATGCTGCATTACCAGTATAGGGATGGTTACTCACTTTTATAAAATAGAAAAGGCTCTGAAAAGGGCCTTTTTCTTTTAAAAGACATGAGATATAAGACATGAGACATGAGACATGAGACATGAGTGAACTTCAATCTCATGTCTCATGTCTTATGTCTCATGTCTTATATCTAATCAACGGTCCAGGTGTTGCCGCTGGCGAAAAGCTGATCAACCGATTTAATTTTGGATTTAGCTTTTGCTTCAACAATTTGTGCATCCATCGCTTCGTTGTACACTTTGGAAGGCACAGCACGAATAACGCCCATCGCAACAGGAAAATCAGGCAGTTTCATGCTAATGAGTGACTGGTGCAGGAATCCGTCCTGATCAGTGGCATCATGTACCAGTACATCAGCCAGACTGGCACCGCCCTCCCCTAATTTAACAACTTTAAGTTTCCCTTTCTCAAGGACGATACCTTTGTCACGGTCGTTGCCAAAGATCATGGGTTCGCCATGTTTCAAAAATATCTGGTGCTCCTCCCGCGTTTTGGGATCAGAAATGGTTTGGTGGATGCCATCATTGAATATCACGCAGTTCTGCAGAATTTCTACCACAGAGGTACCTTTGAATGAGGCAGCCTCTTCAAAAATCTCCTGCGAGTGCTTCAGATTGTTGTCCACGCATCTGGCAAAAAACGTACCACCGGCGCCAAGTACCAGTTGTCCGGGGACAAAAGGATCTTCAATGGTTCCCATAGGTGAGGTCTTGGTCACAAAACCACGATCGGTTGTTGGAGAATATTGCCCTTTGGTTAATCCGTAAATTTTATTGTTGAAAAGGAGGATGTTCAAATCAATGTTCCTTCTGATCACATGAATAAAGTGGTTTCCGCCGATGGCAAGTGCATCGCCATCACCGGTGATTTCCCATACAGTGAGTTTAGGATTGGCACATTTTACCCCTGAAGCTATCGCTGCGGCCCTACCGTGAATGGTATGGAAGCCGTAGGTGCTCATATAATACGGAAAGCGTGAAGAACAACCGATTCCGGAGATTACGGCAAAATCTTCATGACGTATACCCAAATTTGCCATTGCTTTCTGAACAGCATTTAGTACAGCATGGTCACCGCATCCTGGGCACCATCTTACTTCGTTTTCGCTCTTGAAATCTTTGAGTGTATAGTTTAATGTATCCTCCATGATTATTCCGCTATGAGTTTAATGAAATGATCTGAAAGTTCCTGGATCGTGAATGGAAGTCCCTGAACTTTGTTGAATTGATGATATTGGTGATCAGGTAGTTTATCGCGCAGATACCCGACAAACTGACCAAGATTTAATTCGCAAACGACAATCTTATTGAATTTGGAGAAAATCTCCTTTGTATTACTTGGCAGCGGTTTGATGTAGTTGAAATGTGCCAGGCTAACTTTTGTTCCTTTCTTCTGTAATTCCCTAACGGCAGTATCCAGGTGGCCAAGTGTTCCTCCCCAACCAACTACCAGAAGATCTCCTGTGTCTTCGCCTACCAGTTCAAGCTTTGGCAGCATATCGGCCACTGCATCTACCTTATCCCTTCTGATTTCGCACATCAGCTGATGGTTGGCAGGATCGTGGCTTACATTACCGGCTTCATCCTTTTCGAGTCCGCCAACACGGTGTTGAAATCCATCCATGCCAGGAAAAGCCCATTCGCGAGCCAGTGTTTTTGGATCACGCTTATATGGTTTAAAGGTAGAAGGATCTTTGGCGATCCTTGGAGTTATCGTAGGCAGATCGGCTAGTGTAGGAACTTTCCAGGGCTCTGATCCATTGCCGAGAAAACCATCAGTTAGTAAAACCACCGGAACCATTCTTTCCAAGGCAATCTTTGCCGACATATAGGCATAATGAAAACAGTCGGATGGCGTGGATGCGGCCACTACTACAACTGGGCTTTCGCCGTTTCGGCCGTATAAAGTTTGCAGAAGGTCAGACTGCTCTGTCTTGGTGGGCAAGCCGGTTGACGGACCACCACGCTGAACATTCACCACCACGAGAGGTAATTCTGCGATAACTCCAAGACCAAGTGCTTCAGATTTCAGTGCAAAACCGGGGCCTGAAGTTGATGTGACAGCCAAATCGCCCGCAAATGCGGCTCCAATGGTTGTGCAGATTCCAGCTATTTCATCCTCAGCCTGAAAACTTTTGACGCCAAGGTCTTTTCTTTCTGCAAGTGCTTGCAATACTTCAGTAGCTGGTGTAATTGGGTATGAGCCGATGAAAAGTTCCAATCCCGACTTTTCTGCAGCGGCCAAAATACCCCATGCAGTCGCCTGGTTTCCGCTGATATTGCGGTACAGTCCCTTTTCGATCGGAGCCGGATGAACCACATACCTCGGAGTCATATGTTGCAGGTTCCAGGCATAATTGTAACCGGCACGTAAAACTCTCAGGTTCGATTCTAAAACGAGTTCTTTCTTTCCGAATTTCTTGGTTATGTAATTTTCTATGTAATCGAGTGGCTTGCTGAAAACCCAGCAAATCAATCCAAGGGCAAACATGTTCTTGCTTCGCAGGATACTCTTATTGTCAATTTCAAGATCTTTCAGAGCCTCTCTGGTCAATTGAGTAATAGGTACCGGAACTTTGTTGTAATCGATCAGGTTAAGTTCAGTGAACGGATCTTCAGTCTTGAATTTGGCTTTTTCGAAATTCTTTTGGTTGAAGCTGTCTGAATCATAAAAAATGGTTCCTCCAAGCATCATAAATTTGGCATTGGCCTTTACTGCAGCAGGGTTCATGGCAACGAGTACATGCGCTAAATCACCAGGTGTGCTGATTTTTTTGTTCCCAAACTGAATCTGAAAGCCTGAAACTCCGGCTACAGTACCCTGAGGAGCACGTATCTCGGAGGGATAATCAGGGAAGGTAGAAATGTCGTTTCCAAGGAGGGAAGTGGTATCGGAAAACAAGGTGCCGGTGAGCTGCATGCCATCACCAGAGTCACCTGAAAACCTAATTGACACCTCTTCGAGTTCAATTACTTTTGTTTCAATTGACATATCGTTCGAATAAATATTTGCTATTTTTGATCCACAAATTTAAACTTTTTTAGAAAATGGCCATCATAAAAACGATACTTGGCAAAACACCCGTACTAGGTGAAAATTGTTTTCTGGCTGAGAATGCTGTAGTGGTTGGTGACACTGTTATGGGAGACAATTGCAGCGTATGGTTTGGGGCCGTTTTGAGGGGTGATGTCAACTACATAAAAATTGGCAACAACGTAAATATTCAGGATAATGCCGTCATACATGGCACTTTTGAGAAGTCTGCCACCAATATTGGCAACAATGTTTCAATAGCTCACGGGGCCATTGTACATGGCTGCACCATTCACGACAATGTACTGATCGGAATGAATGCAGTTATACTTGACGACGCAGTCATTCAAAGCAACTCCATCGTTGCGGCTGGAGCTGTTGTTACAAAAGGAACGGTCGTAGAATCAGGCTCCATTTTTGCAGGCGCCCCGGCAAAAAAGATCAAAGAGATCAGCATTGAACTGATTGAAGGAGAGATCAACCGCATTGCCAATAATTACCACACTTATTCAAGTTGGTACAAATGAGATATAAGACATGAGACATGAGAGATGAGAGATGAGAGATGATAATCGAAATCTTATGTCTCATGTCTCATGTCTTATATCTTTTTTTTACTATTTTGCAGTCGAACTAACAAATACCAATATTTATGTCTAAACCCACTTCTGCCGAAACAACTTCAGGCAAATCGTATGTGATTCCGATCATGATTATCGGTGCACTCTTTTTTATTTTTGGTTTTGTAACCTGGCTAAATGGAATTCTGATTCCATATCTCAAAATTGCTTGTGAGCTTAGTGATTTTCAAGCAATGCTGGTCACAACCTTCTTCTACATCCCATATTTCGTCATGGGACTTCCTTCGGCTGCCCTGCTTAAAAAAACAGGTTTTCATAAAGGTATGGCTGTAGGATTGTGGGTAATGGCACTAGGTACCCTAATTTTTATTCCGGCAGCAATGACCCGTACATATGGGCTTTTCCTGACCGGTTTATTTATCATGGGAACCGGTTTGACGATCTTACAGACGGCGGTTAATCCCTATATTACCATTATCGGCCCCCGCGAGAGTGCTGCCCAAAGAATCAGCATCATGGGTATTTGCAACAAACTGGCCGGCTCTATAGCCCCTCTGATTCTCGCATATTTCATCATCAAGCCTGGCGATGACGCGCTGATTCAAGGACTCAAATCCCTGGATGCGACAGCAAGGCTGGCTCAGTTAGACCTTCTTGCAGCCCGTGTTATCAATCCCTATATTGTCATGTCTGCGGCACTTCTTTTATTTGGTTTTGCCATAAAATATGCACCACTGCCTGAAGTTGAAATGGAAAGTGAAGAGGAAGTTGACACAGAAAAAGGAGAAGTGACCAAAACAAGTATTTGGCAATTCCCTCATCTGATTCTTGGCGTGATTACCCTGTTCTTTTATGTTGGAGCAGAGGTCATTTCGGGCGATACGATCATCCGTTATGGAATTTCGCTGGGTATCGATCTTGCCACCGCAAAAGTCTTTACATCGTACACCCTGATATCAATGGTACTTGCCTATATTATTGGAATTGTAAGTATACCCAGATTCATCTCTCAACGCAGCGCCTTGCAATGGTCTGCGATACTCGGAATGGTATTTTCAATTTGTGCCATATTCACTTCCGGAATGACTTCTGTGTTCTTTATCGCCATCCTTGGATTTGCCAATGCGTTGGTATGGCCTGCTATCTGGCCCCTGGCAATTCATAATCTGGGACGCTTTCTGAAGACCGGCTCCGCCATTATGATCATGGCGATCATGGGTGGTGCATTACTTCCACCTGTTTGGGGCAAACTAGCCGACATTTTGGGATCTGCACAGAAGGCCTATTGGATCTTGATTCCGGGATATTTTATGATTTTTTATTATTCCATCTGGGGACATAAAAAGAAGAATTGGTAATCCGAGAGAGATGAGAGATGAGAGATGAGACATGAGAGATGAGACATGAGAGATTAAAAAATCAATATTTAAATCAGCTATGCCCCATCTTATGTCTTATGTCTCATCTCTCATGTCTCATCTCTCATCTCTTATTGTGTGTTTTCCTGTTTCGCATATATTAATTATAAATAAATGAAGCCTACATTGGTTATTCTTGCTGCCGGAATGGGCAGCCGCTACGGTGGATTGAAACAACTTGATGAAGTTGGTCCCAACGGAGAGGCCATCATCGATTACTCTCTTTACGATGCCATCAGAGCAGGTTTTGGGAAGGTCGTTTTTGTTATTCGTCATGATTTTGAAGAAGCCTTTAAAGCACGTTTTGATCCAAAATTAAAAGGACGGATTACTGTAGAATACGTATATCAGGCTTTGGATAAGCTTCCTTCGGGATTTACCCTTCCGCCAGAAAGACAGAAGCCATGGGGTACAGCACATGCCTTGCTGATGGCCGATGGTACAGCAAGCGAACCCTTTGCGGTAATTAATGCTGACGATTTTTATGGCAAGAAGGCTTATGCTGCCATGTCTGATTTCCTTGTATCATCTTCCGAGCAGGCTGAGTATGCCATGGTCGGCTACAATGTTGAAAACACCCTTTCCGATCATGGGACCGTTTCAAGGGGCGTTTGTGCCACCGATGCCAATGGCTATCTGACAACCGTTGTAGAACGCACAAAGATCAAGGGTGAGTCGGACGGCATTTTTTATTATGAAGAAGACGGTCGTCATCAACTTAGTCCGAAGAGTCCGGTTTCCATGAATTTCTGGGGACTAAAGCCCAATGTCTTCAGGTATATCAAAGAAGGATTTGCGCAATTTTTAACCGACCACGGACATGAGTTAAAATCAGAATATTTCATTCCATTGCTGATCAATGATAATATTGTCAACGGAAATATCAAGACCAAAGTCATCGAATGTGATTCTCCCTGGTTTGGGGTAACCTACATCGAAGACAAGCCCATTGTGAAAGGACGGATCGCGAAGTTGATTGAAGAGGGGGTTTATCCGGAGGTGCTTTGGTAGTGGAAGAATGAAGAGGAAAGAGGGAATCGGAGAGTTGGAAGATGAGAAGATGGGAAGATGAGAGGGTGAGAGAGTGAGATAGCAGGGGTAGATGCAACGGTCACCGAGCGGAGTCGAGGTGTGGCTGAATGATAAGAAAATTGAGAAGAGTAGAGAGTTAAGATTAAGGCATTTTTTTAATTGGCATATTAGCTCATTAGCATATTAGTACATTATGACCGATCAGCAGATCAGATGGTTTTTGGATTCATTTGGGAGGAAGGAGAATGTTGCAGAATGGAAACCATTTGGTCATGGACATATCAATGACACTTTTTTGATTAAGACCTCCGGTACTGAAAATCCCGATTTTATCCTACAGCGCAAGAACCATCTTGTTTTCAAGAACGTACCCGGAATGCTGAACAACATCAGACTGGTTACCGATCATATTCGTGCAAAACTTATAAAAGCAGGTGAATCTGAGCCGGACAGGAAAGTTATGAATTACCTCTGCGCCTCCGATGGTAATTTGTTCGCTCAGGATGAGGCAGGCAATTACTGGACACTTTTTCTTTTTATCCGCGATTCACATGGTGTCGAAGAGGTGACCCATGCCGAACAAGCGTTCAGCTCGGGGAAAGCGTTTGGTAAATTTCAACTTCAACTTTCCGATCTTGACAGTGCTTCGCTGATAGAAACAATTCCAAATTTTCACAATGGAAAATTCCGATATCAGCAATTTTTAGATGCCATAGCACTCAACAAAGCCGGACGAGGCACTGAAATGCAATCAGGTATAGATCAATTGCTTCAAAGAGCTGAAGTGATGCTGCAACTGCAGGCCTGGCTGGATCAGGGAACGATTCCTTTGCGAATTACGCACAACGATACCAAAATCAACAACATTCTATACGACCCGGACGATCAGATTCTCTGTATCATCGATCTGGATACAGTGATGCCGGGTTCGATTCTTTTCGATTTCGGTGATGCCATCCGCACTCTTTGCAACAATGCCGCTGAGGACGAGCCGGATTTAAGTAAAATTGGATTCAAATCAGATTATTTCGAAGCCTTTGCCAAAGGCTATCTCTCAGAAAGCAGTCAGTTTTTAACAATGCTTGAAAAGGAAAATCTCGTCTTCTCATGTCGGTACATGGTGTGGGAACAGACCATCCGCTTTCTCTCCGATTACCTCAATGGAGATACCTATTACAAGATTTCATATCCTGAGCACAACAAAGACAGATCATTGTCACAATTGCGGTATTTGAAAGTATTGGAGGAAAATTCGGGATTGATGGATAAATTATTGATTGGTTTCACCAATCAATAATTTATCCTAATTTCATGTGTTGTGAGACTACCTTGTTGCCAATAAACAGATTGCCCAGTAAATCAAAATTCTTTGATGATTCGGTGGTAAAATAGTCCCTTCGACCGGATTTTGAACAGCGCGCATCTATTTCAGGATGTCTGGAAAGGTAATCTTTCAGTTTTTCTGCAACAACCGGTCCCTGATTTAGTAAGGTGACTCCCGGAGGCAAAAACCGATGAATGATCTCCGACAGCAATGGGTAATGTGTACAGCCAAGAATCACTGTATCTATCAAAGGATCTTTGGCGAAAAGCGAGGCAAGGTTTTCTTCCACAAAAGAGGCAGCTCCGCGGCTATTTATCAGGTTATTTTCGACAATGGGTACCCACATCGGACAAGCTTCCTGGACGACCGTGATGGGGCTGTCAGTGGATATTTTGGCAATCTCCAGGGGATAGGACTCTGACAGTACGGTTCCGATGGTCCCCAAAACTCCTACATGACCGGTTTTAGTCATTTCAGGAATCATCTCTATGCTTGGCCGGATGACGCCCAAAACACGTCTGTCTGGGTATGAAACCGGCAGGACAAGTTGCTGAATGTTGCGCAGTGCTTTGGCTGAGGCAGTATTACAGGCAAGAACTACCAATTGACATCCTTGTTCAAAAAGATGGGTAACAGCCTGCCATGTGTACTCATAAACAACTTCAAACGAACGAGTGCCATAGGGATTTCTGGCGTTATCACCCAGATAAATGTAGTCGTACTGAGGCAATTCTTTGAGCAGCTCTTTAAAAATGGTTAGTCCGCCGTAACCGGAATCAAAAACGCCAATTGGTTGATATTTTTCAGGCATGTTTTTCAGATGTGGTTTTCATCCAAAGATATAAATAAAGAAACCGTCTCATTTCTATTGAGACGGTTCTTGTATATATTTTCTTATCAATTCCCATTAAAGGAATTTCAAAAAAGCATTTATTTGATCTTAGGCAGAGGCTTCGCTTCTGTTGATTTTGCTTCTCCCACTTTAGTCTTTACAGCTGATAATATGTCAACTGATAATGTGGCATCAAAATAAAGCACAGATGGAACATCAAAAACATAAATTAAACCTTGCTCTTTTGCAACATCAGCGACTGCCTTACGTGCCTTTTCTACAACTGGCTGCATTTGTTTACTTTGTTCCTTTTGAAGATTATCCTGAGCTTGCTGCTGGAAAGTAGAGATTCTCTCTTGCAGACTCTGAATGTCGGCTTCTTTGGCCTGACGAATGGCATCGGTAATATTAGCTTGTTTCACCAAGGCAACATATTCCTGTCCTTTTGTTTGGTACTCTTTTTGCATAACAGCCAATTGTGACTCAAGATCCGATTGCAACTTTGCCATAGCCTTTTGAGCTACATCAAATTCATTCATGCCTTGAATCAACTGTTGAAAGTCAACGTGACCGAATTTCAAAGTTTGGGCTGAAGCTGATGCTCCAACTGATAGAAGAAGAGAAAAAATTATAACACTTAAGAAATGTCTCATGATCAATCTGATTTAATTTTTATGGCGCAAATTTATAACATTAATTTTTATATCCAAGCTTTTGTAATACCTGATCGCTCAGATCAAATTTAGGGTTGGTGTATATCATAGTCATACTGCCTGCTTTATCAAAAATCATTGAATAAGATCCTTGCTCTGCAATGGTCTGGATGGCATTGAAAACTTCATCCTGAACAGGTTTCACCAAGGTTTCTTTCTTTTTGGCCAAATCCCCGTCCGGACCAAAATACTGACGTTGCAGCTTTTTGTATTCTTTTTCCTTGTTGACGATCTGCTCTTCGCGTTTCCTTTTCATATCCTGAGAAAGCAAAACCACTTCACCCTGATAATCCTTGTATATCTGATCCAACTCTGCGTGCAGGGTTTCCAGCTCTTTCTGGTATTTCTGTGATAATTTATCCAATTGTTCCTGCGCAGCTACATAAGAGGGCAATTTTCCCAGGATATAATCAGTATCCACAAAGGCGTATTTCTGAGCAAAACTTGCAGTAATGCACAGAAGGGTAAAAATTCCTAAAAAAATAAGCTTTTTCATTTGTATGTAAATTATTTTTTAAGGGCCAAACTTTTAAAACTGTTGTCCCATGATAAAGTGGAACTGACTGCCACCTGTGCCTTTGGTATAACCGTCGTCGAAACCGTATCCCCAGTCAAATCCCATCAAACCAAACATTGGCAGGAAGATCCTGATTCCCAAACCTGCAGACCTCTTGATGCTGAATGGATTGAAATCGGCGACTTCATACCAGGAATTACCTGCCTCAAGGAATCCGAGTCCGTAAATAGTTGCCGATTGCGATAAAGTGATCGGATAACGAAGTTCTACAGTAATTTTCTCATAGACATTTCCACCCTGAGGAGGAGTCAGAGAGTTGTTTTCATAACCGCGCAAGCCAATGTATTCACTTCCGTAAGAGCTGTAACCCGACATACCATCTCCTCCCAGCTTATAGGATTCGAAAGGTGACCGAAGATTCTTATTGTAATATCCCAATAGTCCGGCTTCAAATTTTGTCCTGAGGATCAATTTGGCATCCTGCCTGGCTTGCAGCGGTGTAAAGATATCTGCTTTGAAAGACCATTTGTGGTACTCAATCAATTTGTAACGTTCCGCAGCAGTCATGGTGGTGCTACTGTAATCCTTGTTAGTAAAGAGAGAGAAAGGCGGAGTCAAGGCCACTGAGACCGAGAAGTTTGATCCTCTGCGGGTAAATAGGGGGCTGTCGGTAGAATTCCTGCCAAATACTGTTCTGAATGCCAGGGTATTCGATGTACCATTCTGGAAGATAAAATATTTCCAGTTGTCAAGGATGTATCTCTGATAGGACAATTCATGGTAAAGGGTGAAATAGTTGTCCGGTCTTTTTAAGCGATAACCCAAACCTATTGAAGCGCCCAAAACACCCATCTTCTCTGTGATATCATAGTTGAATTGGTTGTATTGACTACCGTATCCGCTTCCATATCCACTTCCATAGCCACTGCCATAACCGCTTCCATATCCGCTGCCATAGCCACCGCCATACATCCCATTGCCATAACCACCATAGTTGTAGGCGCTATTTCCACTGGTCTGTTTGGAATAGTATATAGAGAATGTAAAAGAGTTTGGCTTCTTACCACCTAGCCAGGGTTCTGTAAAAGAGAAACTGTAGGATTGATAGTAGGATCCATTGGTTTGTGCGCGGAGTGTCAGTGTTTGACCATCCCCGGTAGGAAGAGGCCGCCATGCTTTTTTGTTGCCAATGTTCCTGACGGAGAAGTTGGAGAATTTCAATCCAACGGTACCGACAAACATTCCTGCACCCCAGCCTCCTGAAAGTTCAACCTGGTCGTTGGCACGCTCTTCCAGCTCATAGTTAATGTCGACAGTTCCATCTTCCTGGTGAGGTACGACGTCGGGTTTTATTGCTTCAGGGTTAAAATGCCCCATCTGAGACAACTCACGAACTGACCGGATGATATTTTCTTTGCTGAAAAGCTGACCAGGTCGGGTGTACAACTCGCGACGGGCAACGTGTTCGTTGGTTTTGGTATTCCCTTTGATGGTGATGGCGTTGATCGTTGCCTGTGTACCTTCGACAATTCGCATTTCAAAATCAATGGAGTCATTTTCGACCTTGACTTCTACCGGATTAAGGTTAAAGAAAAGATAACCGGTATTCAGGTATTGGTTTGAAACGGCATCATCATCCTCAGAAAGTCGTTTATCCAGAAGCTTCTGGTCAAAAATATCTCCCTTTTTAATTCCGAGAGCCATAGAGAGCTGAGCATCTGTCAAGACCGTATTACCTACCCAACGGATATTCCGAATGTAATAACGCCGGCCTTCGTCGATCCAATATTTAAGTTTTACCGTATTTTTTGTCGTGTCCTTGATGATCGTGTCGGACAGGATGATGGCATCGCGGTATCCATTTTCATTGTATTTCTTGATCAGGTTGATCTTATCTTCGTCAAACTTGTCCTGGAGAAACTTTTTGGAGGAGAAAAAATTGACCAGCTTCTTGGCTTTAGTCTTTTTCATGGATTTCTCCAACGTGAAAGTAGTTAACTGTTTCGCACCAACAAATTCGATTGAGCTGATCTTTACTTTCGTCTTTTTGTTGACAAAAATGTCGAGTACCAATTGGTTCTGTTTGGTGGTGTCATCCTTTTGAACAATGCTTACTTCGGTGTTGTAAAAACCTTTTCCCTGGTAAAAACTTAGTATCTGCCTCTGAGCAGTATTGACAAGATTATCGGTTACTTGTCCGCCGATCAGCATCATGACTTGCTTTTCGATGTCTTCCTTTTCACTCTTGCTAACGCCGTGATAGTTCTTGGCTGCAAGGCGAGGACGCTCCTGAAGAAAAATATTCAGCCAGATTTTACCGTCTACAATTTTTGTTGCGGAGATTTTTACATCAGAAAACAAACCTTGCTTCCAGTATTTTCTTAAGGCTGAGGTAATCAGGTCGCCGGGGATGGTAATATCATCGCCGATATTTAACCCGGAAAGGCCTTTTAAAACTTCAGTATCCAGGAAGCGGATGCCGCTAATCTCGATGCCGGCCAAGGTATAATGTTTGGGACTATCGTAAAAAACGGAAAAATTAGTACTGTCAGCTACTGTTTGTGCATACAATTGCGCACTAAGAAATAAAGCAAAAAATATAACTACAACTCTTTTGACCATGTCAGATTCTAATTTGTTCACTGGTTTTTCCAAACCGTCTTTCTCTCTTTTGGAAATCGTTAACTGCCTCAAAAAGATCCTCTTTGCGGTAGTCTGGCCATAACTTCTGTGTAAAATACAATTCGGTATATGCGATCTGCCAAAGAAGAAAATTACTGATCCTGAATTCACCGCCGGTACGAATCAACAGTTCCGGCTCAGGCAGGCCAAATGTAGGAAGATATTTTCCAATCAGCTCCTCATTGATGCTACTTTTGTCAATTTTGGCATTTTTTAACTCATCTGCTATTTTTTTAGCAGCTTCAACCAGCTCCCACCGACCCGAATAGCTCAGTGCCAGCACCAATCGAAGACCCGTATTCGCGGCAGTCTTGTCAATGGCACCTGCCAATTTCAGTTGAACTTCATCAGGCAAAGATTCGATATCACCGATGGTGCGTAAGGAAACGTTGTTCTTATGAAGATTTTCTGTCTCGGCAACAATGGCATGCACCAGCAATCCCATTAGTGCATTGACCTCCTCTTTCGGACGATTCCAGTTCTCTGTCGAGAAAGCATAGAGGGTAAGGTATTGAATTCCTATCTCTCCGGCGCCTTCCACGACCGACCGGACTGCATCAACTCCTTCGCGGTGACCGAAGATCCGGTCCAAGCCATGCTGCTCGGCCCAGCGACCGTTTCCATCCATGATGATGGCCACATGCTGCGGTATTTTTTCTGGTATCAATTTTTTAGGTTGTAGATTATTGCATTCATACACTAAGATTCTTCACTGTTCACTATTCATTGTTCACTCTTTTAGAATGCACTTTTCTTAACTTTTTTGTCGCTGACTTTGCAAATTCCCTTGTCTGTCCAAACTTGCCAATGCAGAGAAAGATGCAGGGATGCATACCAGTCGTTTTTCACAAGAAAATTGTTTGAAAAAGAAGATGGATAGGCATTCATCAAAGGATCTGCATTTTGAAATCTCTTTGGATCTTTCAGATTATCAATATTATCGGTAAAGGTTTTTCTTACACATAGCTCAACACATGCACCAAGTCTTTTGGTCAGATTGTACTTGATACCAAAGCCCATTGGAATGATGGGTGCAAGTGCATCGGCATCGTTGGTCTTATTGTTGCTATTGTCGAGCAAGGGTCTGTAAAGTCCTTGATATGGCACAAATGGGTAGTCTTCTACCTGAGGCATCAGTACCAACGTTCCTCTTCTGGGAGCCCTCGAGTAGAACCCTCCAACGCCAAGAGACAGAAACGGGGTAAAACGGTCCCTGGTGATACTTCCCATTTTATAATCCATGAAGTTAAACTCGAAAATGGCTTCAAATGATTGCATCGAGCGGTCGAAATTGTAAGAATCATCTGATTTTTTCAAATACAATTCATACGGAATTCCGTTTACATCAACCAGGCTTATCTTTGTACTGGGTTCGGCAAGATTTACGCCCGGAAAGGTTCCGGAAGATTTCAGCGTACCTGAAATTAGCTGACCTCTGATGGACATTCTTTTGTTGAAATTCCATCTTCCCAGTACTCCATAGAGAGCTGTAATCTCCTTTTCGTACGAAACATTCTCAAGGTCACCCCAATAGACTGCCGCCCCGATACGAATACCAACATCCGCCGATTTTTGCGGGAAAGCCTGCAAAAAACAGAGAACAATGGAAAAGGTGATAAGCAATCTCTTCATGAAATCTATACATTAAAGATGTTGCAAAGGTAACAGAAACACACGAAATATTGCTCTTTGCGCTCAGTTATGCATCAAAAAACAGCCTTTTGGAGCCGTATTAATTCCTTTTGTCGGCTCCCCAAAGCAATTTCTTGCGCAGCGTTTCGTAAAATGACTGATTTTCAAATTTTAAAACATTGATAATGAAGTCAGATTTGCGAATTTTCCAGATTTTATCCGTCTCAAAAGGGGCCGAACGCGAATCAAGCGATGCCATGTACCTTCCTCCCCTTCCCTCAACCCATAAGGTAACCTCCTCATGATTAGGTATTACAATCGGCCGGATGGCCAGATTATGAGGAGCAATGGGAGCAATGATAAAATCCGCTGCGCCTGGCGTAAGGATAGGTCCGCCAACGCTTAAAGAATAGGCTGTGCTTCCTGTCGGTGTAGAGACAATGAGGCCATCGGCCCAATAGGTGTTCAGGAGATCTCCTGCGACCTCCACATGCACAGAGATCATTTGGGTTGATTCTTGTTTGTGAACGGTAAATTCGTTCAAAGCATAAGGAAAACTTGAAAACTGGCCCAATTCATCATCGAGTTTTAACAAGGAACGGGGTTGTAAAATAAACTTCCCGGCATAAAGCTGTTCCATCGAAAATTCAAGTTCTGTTTGGGCAATATCTGCCAAGAAGCCCAATCTGCCGCTGTTTATTCCCACCATGGGTATCCCCGAATCCCGAACAAATGTAATGGCCTCCAGAAAAGTGCCATCACCACCAATGCTCAGAAAGAAATCGACACCTGTTAGCTCTTTACCGGAAGTAAAAACTTCTGCTTTCCCGGGATCCATTCCTGCCTCCTTTTTCAAGAATTCGAGGAACGGGGCATATATGATGACCTCCGTCTGGTGATGATGCAAGATCTCCAGCAGACGCTTCATGCTGTCATAAAAAATCGGTCCGATGGTCCATCCAAAAATGGCGATTCTCATCCAGAAAAGTATTAAGTATTAATGTATCGCATAAATTGATCAAACCGGTCGTCAATCAAGGCTTTGAGCGGTGTCTGATCCATAAATGTTGCCTTTATTTCGTAATTGTAGCGGGTGAGCGTCTGCATAATCCCCGATAGGTCTACCTGGTTAAC
>JBAXED010000009.1:0-57223 GCA_037140615.1 Prolixibacteraceae bacterium | reverse complement strand
TCAATGGAGCGCTTCGCTGCCCCGGCTTTAAAAACTTGCCCCTGCGCAGGAGCCATAAAGAATGCTAAAAGAATAAACAGTAGTAGTTTCATATTAATAAAGATAAATCGGATTCGTATAGATCCAGGGCTGCCATTCCTTCCCGGGTTTAACTTCAACCTCAAGTCGGTAGGCACCCTTCTGCAGGCCCTTATCAAAACTATATTGATATTGGTCATCGGCAGATACATCCAATGTTTTACCGTCTTTAATCAGGGTAAACCGGCCCGGAAATGGAGATACTGCTGACAACCGTTTGAGGTCGGCAATTTTGATGGAGTCACCCATCATTCCGGCCATCTTTCCATCATTCCTTTCACCATAGTAACAAAAACCTGTGGCATCGCCCAAAAATCTGAAAGCCGTAAAATGATGTCCCTGAATCAGGTGATGAGAGATATTCGTAACATTAAGTGTATCTGCAAATAGGTAGTTGACCGAATTGTTGAATGAAGTCTCGTAAGTATTGACCAGCATCCATCTGAAGATCCAACCGCTTTGATCGGGCTCATGAAACATCCAGCGGTTCCAGAAACTCACTTTTACGGTATCCATTGGTTTGGTGTTGATACCCATCCATTGAACCCTGCCGTCTTTCAGGTAACGGGCTCTGAAATTGACATTTTCATGTTCATCAACGGCAGAAAATCCAACTATTTTCCGGTGCTTGTTCAGAGAATCCCAGCGAGCCAAAATGGCTGTCTGTCTTTCAAAAATTGTCCGGTATGCCCAGGCCCGGTATTTTGGTCCGTTGATAAGAAAGTCTGTTATAATAGGCAATGTCGACGTTTTTCCCAACACATTCGTGTGAAAATTATAGATCTCCATCCCCTGAAAATAAGGATTGGCCCAATTGTGTGGTTCTTCGGTATGTGCATAAAAAACCATGCCACCCTTCGAAACCAACTGTTTTGACACGGTATCCTTGTTTGTTTTCCAGTCAACCACCCCGTCCCGGAGCGGCCAGGCATCGAAACCCTGCTTCTCACTTCCGGGTTCAAGCAAAACGCCATCATACATGCCTCTTTTGTATCCCCTGGGAAAAGAATCCAGATTTCCGTGCGGATGGTCAGTCAGAAAGATAAAATTGATATTTCGTAATTTGGCTGCGGCAATCAGCTCGTAGATGGATCCTTTGCTATCGTGCGACCAGTAACTGTGCAAGTGCATGACTCCTCGGTAGGTTTTCAGATCAGTCACCGGAGGACAATCCTTTTTCTTTAGCTGAAATGCTTCAACCTCACTTTGAAATCTGGGGTAAGTCACAAAACGGTGCCAAAGAGGTTTGGCAAATAGCACCAGAAAACCGATCAGCAATACCCCCAATATTGCAAATAGAATATATTTTATTGCTTTTAGTAGTAGTTTAAAATTCATTGAATATATTGTTAATTATCTGATATTCATTATTAATGTAATATATGGACTCCTTAAAACCCTCGGCTACGCTCGGGGACCGGTGCATTTTCCTCCCTCCTATCTTCCCCTTTTCCCATCTTCCCATCTTCTCATTTTCTCATCTTCCCATTTTCTCATTTTCTCATCTTCCCATCTTCCCATCTTCCCATCTTCCCATCTTCCCATTTTCCCCTTTTCCCCTTTTCCCATCTTCCCATCATTTTCTCACGATCTCCGCCAAGTGCCTAATCAGATCCATCGAATAGTCGCCCATCGTCGGACCGAACCAGCCCATCAGTTTTGGCTCGTATTCGTCCATGTAGAAATACCTTCCGGGAACGATGTATCCGATGTAACTACCGTTGAAGCTGGAGACCACAGCACTGAAACCTTTTGCGGCCAGTGCATCTTTTATTTGCAGGGCATACTCTCCGCTGAAATCGGAAGGTGCGGATATCCATATTAACTGACCAATTCTGACAGCTTGAAAGAAGACATTCTTTGGCTCAGGCATCAACTTATTGCTAAGCCAGGTGGCAAGATTAATCTTTGTCGTGAGACGAAGATGGTATTCCGGCATGGAAACTCTTAAAGTTGTCGTTGAGAAGGTGGTTGTTTCATGGTAAGTAGTTATTGGTAACTTCCGGATCAGACTGTCGGCCAGCGATTCACCGATGTAGCGCGAACTTTCAAAAGCATTTCCCTTTCCTGAAGGGCTTTGACTGCCAATGGAGCCGCCACAAAAAACCGCAACATCAAACTTGTTTGCCTCCATTTTCCGCTCCCAGTAACCTGGATAATCGCCACTGAACTGCATGTTTTTGTCGCCCAAAGTCGTTGCATGGGCTGAAAAAGAACCAATGACTGCACGTCTTTTGCCGAACTGATTGACCAAAAGGTAGGTAAAATCCCCATTTTTTGTGCCAAGCTCTCCGACAAAACGGTTTCTGGTATATCCTGATGCATCAAAACTACCATTCGAAAGATTGGACCTGGAAAGATCTGCGACCGCCAGTTTCACCCCTTTCACAATGCATCCGACCAACCATTGCTGGATCGCCGAATTGGCTTTTCCGGCAAATTGCTCACCGATAAATCCTGGTCCCCAGGCACCAACGCTGGAATGGCTGTGCGTGGCCGAAAAAAGGAGCTGATCTCTGGTGATTCCTTTGGCAGCAAGCTGTAAAACGACTTCATCAATAATGTTTGGCGGCATAATCAGCAAGTCGGCACCCACAAAAACCATCAGCTTTGAGCCAATCTTCAAAGCCACGGATCTGACAAATATGCTATCGTGAACACCTGTTGCTGGTTTGCCCTTTCTGGCTCCAAAACCAGCCAGGGGTACTTCTTTGAATTTCCCTGAAGTTGGGTCATCAACCGGATTGTTGATGAAAGGAGTGATGCTGACTTTTGAGAATCCGGCAAGAATAGAGTCGGTCACAAGTTTTTCAGACTTCTTCAAGCTGTCCACTCTCAGTATCGTCCTCTTGAAATAAGCTGAGGTCATAAACGGGCCATCCTTGACAGTCCCTGTTGAAACGAAGAAGATGACTCCCAATAAGATAACAAATGCCAGGAAGATGTAAAGTACCTTTTTCATAGAAGGATTAATAAAAGTGATGATGTGGTGATGTGGTGATGTGATGATGTGGTGATGTGGTGATGTGGTGATGTGGTGTTGTGGTGATGTGATCAAGGAACCTATATCCTAATATCCTAATTAGCACTTTAGCACATCATCACATCAGCAAATCAGCAAATTATTTTTGTTTGAAGAGTATGTGTTTATCTGAAGTGACAAACATTCTGGTACATTGTGTGAAGTCCGGTCCAAAAGGAGCTTTGTATTTTAGCTCAACATAGAATGCTTTGTAACCTGTTTTAGGATACTCAACTTCGACCTTCACAACTGGCTTATTCGCAGCATTTAATCCAATGAAGCCCCATTTTTTGTCTCTAAACTCCTGATTTGGGGAAGTTGTGGAGAAAAGTGAGGCATCAACCAACTTGTCTGCAGTTGTATTCACTGTAACTGTAATTTTGCCATTTAACTCTGAAATGGAATAATCGCAGATTGGATATTCGCCTTTGGTTACGGTTGTTCCCAGAAATGCGCTGAGCGTTGCAAAGGCTCGTTTCTTGTCACCCTGATCATGTCCTGCATTTGGTGTATAACAAATGTGGTTGTTCCCGGGGATGTCATCGATGTAATTCTTAACTGCATCTACAGGCCAGTATGGGTCGTTTGTTCCCATGAAGATCATTTTTGGCATAGTCAGTGTTTTGCGGTACGAATAGGGATCGATCATTTTTACAAGATCTGAACCGGAAGCAGATCCAAACTGCTGGGCAAGTCCAAGATTCACATAATCACGGATTTCGATGCTATAATCTCCCCAAACTTCTTTTTGATAAGTTATATTTACAGGCATGTTCAGCATATCAATGACCATGGGACCTATCGCGATCACCCTTTTATCATTGGCACCAGTCAGCCAGGTAGTCCAGCCACGTTTGGATGCCCCGGATACGACAAATCCTTTAATCTTTTGATGCAATTCCTTCTTTGAAAACTCCTGGACTATGTCCATGGCTCGTACTGCACTTTTTGTCATTGGAAACAACAATGGCCAATTAAAATCATGGTCATTTTGGTAGTTGTGTAGGGTACGGGAAATCAGGGCATCCTCAGTGAGGTCATCATAAAGTGGTTGATTCGGTACTTGCCAAAGAATTGCGATAATAGTTTTATCAACCTTGGCCATTTTACCAAATTCAATTGCCAATTCATCAGTAAATTTATGGGAATTGGGCTTTTCATTCTTATTGCTTCCTCCGGTGATAAACAACAGCGCATCGTTAAATTTCAATTCATCCGGAACCATCAGCATCAGATTGTGAGTCCAGTGAATGGTTTGCCAGGTTTGAGAGGTATATTCGATTCGGTAATAGGTGAGCCCCTCTCCTTTCAGCTTATCTTTCAGCTCCCATTTAAAGGAGGCATCTCCATTGTGAAGATAGGCTTGAAGTGCTGTTTCCGGGGTTACCGGTTTCTTAGCATTAGAAATTCCGGGCTGAAAAAGAACGAATGAAAATAAAATGGATAGTAGTAGAATTTTCATGTACACTTAATTTGAAAAATTTTGAGGGTATTTAAAAAGCCATGGAACACGATTGATAAAATCATTGTGCACCATGGCTTTTAAAGTTAATATTATTCAGGAAATTTATTGCAGAAGCCACATCCTGGAATACTCAGTATCTCCCTTGTCAAGTTTAGCAACAGCTGCAGTGTAGTTAATGTTATTATTGCTCATCTCTGTTTCAGGATATCTGAAGCGCAATGGAAATTTAACAGTGCTCTTTGGCAAATCACCATTGTTTTCAATAGCCGGCAATCTGGTTCTCCTAAAATCAGCGTAAGATTCAACTCCTATCAGAAACAGTCCAAGCCATTTCTGAAGACCAATCTTAGCAAGTTTTTGGTTGTTTGTGCCATTCACAGGAAAAGCAGCCGCTTTACTACTGAAATAGTTCGCTGGAATTGTTTCACCCCATCTTTTCAGCGCCATGGTAACACCTGCCTTGTAATAGGTTTCTGCATTACCAGGGGAAATATAGCCCTTTACTGCAGCCTCGGCAAGAAGGAATTGAACTTCATCAACTTGCATAACTGTAGCCTTAAGAAGCGGATTTGTATTTTCATTCAACAATTTGGAGAAAATTGAAATTTTGTAATTCCATTTCGTATCCGGAAATTTCCAGCTTCCATTGGCAGCCAGAGCATTGATGTAACTACCGGCAGGGTAACCTGCATAATAAGTCAGCGTATCCTGAATCAGATTGTAAACATTGGCAATTTGCGCATTGGATTTGTCCAGATACTCCCATGTAACATCGTATGAATAGCCCTTTTGAACGATCGTCTCTTTCTTGCCTTCGTCTGCTTTCACATTGGTCCATGGCCTTTCGATAGGCGCAGCCCATACTTTTAAGCGCTCATCATTTAAGGCTTTTAGTGAATCAACCAAAGTCTTGGATGGGCGGTTTAAGAGAAAATTATCTGTGTAACCCATGTATAAGGCACCCATTGGCCAGGAATAAGTTCTGTCGCCACCCACGTAATTAATTGCGGCGTTATCGGTCACGTCGCCCATCAATGGTAAAGCAGCAACGGCAGCAATATCGGATGGAGCAGAGGCTAACTTGCCTGAGACCCTCATTAATAATCTTAATCTAAGCGAATTGGCCAATTTTATCCATTTGGCTTTATCTCCTGCATAAAACAAATCGTAGGTATTGTCGATCGGTTCAGTACCGTCCACCAACATCTGAGCAGCATTTTTAAGATCCAGAATCAGCGCAGGATAGATATCCTTTTGGTCATCAAATTTTGGAAAGAGGATTCCTTCCTGACCACGTAATCCTTCAAGATAGTATATGTCTCCGTAAAGATCTGTGGTTGCCGACCAAAGCAGTGATTTGAAAATGGTGAAAACACCTTCATATGCCTTTAACTTCTTGTCATGGACAATATTAATCGCGGCTTGTACCAATTTAATTTGAGCTGTGAGTGAATATAAATCTCCAGTTGGTTTTTGAAAAGATTCGTAAATATTGTCACCCGCACCCCTGTTCGCCTGCATATATTGCATGGCGCAAGCAAGTCTGGTATTGTTTACGCCTCCCAGACCATAATAGGTATAGGCGGATTTTTGAATGACAGAAGAAAGCAAAAGTTTAGGCTCTGCAGATTCCAGAACATCACGTTTCTGTAAGATTTCATCTTCTCTCAACATTTTTTTAGAGCATGCAGTGAAGATGAGTAAAACCGCAAGTGCAAATAATATCTGTTTTTTCATAATTGCAATAGATTTAACGATTAGAAATCGAATGATAATTTGAATCCATATGATCCGATTGAAGGCAGTGCTTTACCAACTATGCCCTGGCTGGAACCAATTCCTGAGAAAGCAGATTCAGGATCACAATTGGCATCGTCTTTGTTCCATTGGAAGATGTTTCTTCCAACAAAACCTATCACAACGTTATCAACTCCATGTTTCTTGGTGTAACGTGCTGGAATGGTATAATCAATTGTAATTTCTTTCAACTTGAAGTTGGTCGCATCGCGAAGTAAACTTTGAGGGAAAGCCCAGTACTCCTGACCCAACAATAATCCAGGTAAACCCCAGAAAGTTGCCAGAGGATCTGCACCATTGACAATGTAGTCAGCATCATTTGCAGGATTCCCACCTGGTTTTAGCCAAACACCTTTCATGTAGCAAGCATCATCTGTCCGAACGTTGGTACCATACATAGAGTAAGTCTGTACCAGATTCGCCATGATCTGATATTTCATGTCAGTTGCTTTTGGCCAGGGAAAACCACCTGAAGCAGCATCACGACCTCCTACTTCATAATCATTTGGTCCGTTAACATTATCCCCAAGTGTTCTGTTTGAGTGTCCGTTGGTAACAGCCCTTCTTTCAATATCAGAGACATATTGTCCACCATATCTCAGACTTCCAACCAAACCTAACCTCAGGTTTTTCCATTTGATGGAAGTATTCAGACCAAGAATAAAGTCAGGGTTGTAATTTCCGATAGACTTCCTGTCAGCTTCATTAGTTGAATATTTCCAGTCTGTTCCGCTGTCGGCAATCACCAACATACCTGCATATTTGCTGGTGGCTGGCATTCTCTGAAAGGTTCTTGAAGCCCACATGGTACCAATTTTTTCACCCTCGGCCAATCTGATGCTGAGGTTCGGTCCGTTTCCATAAAAAGTGTAACCATTTGGCACATATTCCTTGGATAGCTGTGTGATTTGTGATTCCACTTTACTAAAGTTAAAACCTAAATCCCAGTTCCAATCTTTTGTACGAACAGGAGTCAGGTTAAGCGAAAATTCGTATCCCTTGGCCTCTACTGTTCCAACGTTTGTCAACATTCCACCGTAGCCAACACCGGGTGACGTTGGGATAAAGCCTTGTTGGTTGTCGTGAATTTTCTTGTAAATTGTAAATTCGGCTGAAACGCGGTTGTTAAACATGGTTAAATCGAAACCACCTTCATAGGATGTAGTAACCTCGGATTTGATTTTTGGATCAACCAGGTTACCTCCGATATTCAAAATCTTTGCACTTCCATAATCCAGCGGACTGAAGCTGAAAGTATTGTTACTTCTGGGTTTTCCAATACCGTGTCCTACTTGTGCAACGCCTGCCCTTAATTTTAACATGTTGATTGCAGCAGGTAATTTAAAAGTAGTAGATGGCAACCAGGACAAAGAAATTGAAGGATAGAATTGATGATTCTTGTCTTCTTCCAATATGCCGCTCCAGTCATTTCTTCCGGATGCATCAACAAAAAGCTGATTGGCATAACCTACCTGACCTGTAGCATAGATACTTTGTGATTTTCCTATTCCCCAGCTGTTTGAAGCTGTCATCGTGCCGGCCACGGCATTACTCAAGGAATAATCATTTGCCCTGACAAGTTTCTCGGCATTGGCTGAATAAGCATAACTGTTGCTATATGCATAGTTATAACCTACTGTTGCACTTGTTGTAAATTTGCCAAATCCCTTGTCCCAGATCAGCATCAAATCGTTCTGAACTGTAAAACCATTGCCTGTTTGGATTGAATACTTACCATCCCTTTGATCGGAAGAGGCAAAATCTTTTGCACGTTTGTATTCATAGTTGTCACCATTGTAATCAATACCGGATCGAACCATCAATTTCAAAGGTTTAATAATTTCCCAATCCAGCTGGGCTTTGCCAAAGAAGTTGTCTTTGCGGTAAGTATTGATTTCACCGTAAACATACATGTATGGGTTATTGGCATATGGAGTTCCGTCTGGCTTATAGTAAGGCGAATTTTGCTTTACTCCTTCGAAACCTGTCTTCCAAACTGTCTGCATCTCTTTAATTGGCTGCAGGTGAGCAAGGAATTCCATGGTCAGCTCCTCAATAACGTCACTGTTGGCTGATGTCTTGTTCGGACTGTATTGACCCATGTAATTACCATTGACCGAAATTTTCAATTTCTTGGTAATGTTGTATTCGGCATTAAAGTTGGCGTTGATCCTGTCGGTCCGGTTGTTAGGCATTACCCCAATGTTGGTCATTTTACCGATTCCGAAACGGAAAGCTCCGTCCTTGTAATTACCAGCAACACTTGCATTGTAATTTTGAGTGGCACCAGTTACCATGAATTCTTTCAAACGAATCTCGTCAGCTGCCTGGAACAGTCTTGTCTCGACCCTTTGAGTCAAAGTATTGTACTGATCAATCGGAAGATTTGGGAAGTCCGAAAATTTAGCACCCCAGTCATAACCTTGTCCGGGTAACATATAAGAGGCTCTCACACCAATACCATATTCAGTTTGAGTTTTGAAGAAGTTGTAAGGAACATCCCAGAACATGGATGAATTGACAGAAACGCCGATTCCTTTTTTTCCACCCTTACCTGATTTGGTGGTGATCATGATGACTCCATTACCTGCTGCTTGTCCGTAAAGCGCACCGGCACTAGCTCCTTTCAATACTGAAATACTTTCAATATCATCAGGATTCAATTGTGACATAAGGTTACCAAAGTCAGCACCATTGCGGCTATCAATCCCTGCGGTTCCCATTGGGATACCGTCGATGACGAACAATGGCTGACTGGCAGCTGTAGATGACTGGATATTTAAACTGGTTGCTCCTCTGATGGTTACAAAAACAGAACCAGCAGGATCTGTACTTGTAGAGGTAAAGTTAACCCCGCTTACACGTCCATCGAGCGATTTGACAAGGTTGGCATTTCCACCTCTGGCCAATTCATTTGATTTAACCTCAGAAACAGAATAGGCAAGAGATTTCTTTTCCCTCGAAATACCAAGCGCCGTAACTACGACTTCGTCCACTCCAATTGTATTGGAAGCAAGCGAAACCTCAATTTTTCGTTGGTTGGCAACAGCTACCTCCTTGGATTGCATGCCCACAAAAGAAAATACAAGGGTAGCATTGCCAGAAGCAGCGAGTGAAAATTTCCCGTCAATATCCGTCACTGTTCCTGCTGTAGTTCCTTTCACTACAACACTGACACCGGGTAACGTTTGCCCGGTATCGTCCTTGACAATACCTGTAACAATATTTTGAGCAAACAGGCCGCTTGATACAACCATTAAAATGCACAGAAACATTGCTTTTAGCATTTTTCTCTTCATCATAAATAATTTTTTTTAGTTGTAATTATTGCTAATTTTTATATTCATTTCATTTCGATGCATTCAGATAAGAAATAGAACATTCTTACCAAAATACTTTTTAAGGCGCTACCTCAAATGTTAATGTCAATGCCATATTGGGTGTTCCAATTAAACCCGGATAAACCGTTGAAACGAAGCAAACTGCAGTCATTTTTGTATCTGAAAGCTGTTGAATGATACATTCGCTTGAGAAATCAAGGATTCCAAGAAAACCTCCTTTTGTAAAGGAAAGTGTAGTGACACCTGGATAGGTAGTTGTCTGTTTGGTGGCTCCATCAAGAGTGGTCGTTAATGTCAGGGTTTTCGGATCATTGATGGTAAAAGTTGCTCCCGGAGGAGTCACGAAAGGTTTGGCATAAGCCAATCCGGCACCGGCAGCATCTTTATTTGCAACGGTCGGAGTACCTGTAGCAAGACAATATACATAGCCTGCAAAAATACCGCCGCCTTTTGGATTGATGGTTAATGTACCATCACCTTTAAACACAAATTCGTCCGTATATACAGCTGCCAATCCAACAGCACCTAAGATACTTCCGGGATAATTTTGCACAACCGGTGTGAAATTGGCAGTTGCTGCTGTAATAAGGAAGGATGGGGCTGAAGAACTTAGTCTCCACTTCTTACTACTTGTTGATCCTGCCAATCCGCCTGTTAACAATTGAATCTTAGTTTTAGAAGGAATGGAAACTTTATTCACAATTGTCGTTGAACCACCAGGACCAATTATCGTTAAACTAACATTATAGTCTACTCCATAAGAGGAAAAAGCATGAACAGGCGAAGGAATCGTGTTAATAAAACTTCCGTCTCCAAAATCCCATTCATATTTGCTGTCGTTGGAAACCTGAGCATAAAAAGTAACGGTATTACCTGTGACAGAGTAAGTGAAAGAGGCTGTTGGTAAGGGAGTTTCCTTTTTGCAAGTAACAAAAAGAATCAACCCTAAAAATAGCAAGCCGGCTAATTTGAATTTTCTTTTCATAGAATGACATTTAAAATTAATGTATTACAAATCACGTATTTATTCAAAAAAATTTCGAAAATCGGTTCCTGATTGAATTTTTCAAGTAGTTCAATTGTTGTTAATCGTAGCGCAAAACGTCCTAAGACTCTCTATTCAAAAAAAAATAGTTTTGGCAGATCGTAAAAACAAATTCTGTCGAAACTAAAGGTAACTAATTTGGATCAAAACTATACAATATTAGTTAAAAATCCTTAACAGATGATATTTTGCGGAAATATTTTGAATAATTTGGGATTCAGGCAAATTAACATAGGAATGGGTTAAAATAACGTTACAATGAGCCATTGGTAAATGATTTTCGGGCTCGGAAGACACAAAATCCTCCTGACTTTAAGGTAAGCTAATTAGCCATTCAAAACCTCAGAATTCATGAATAATTGAATGAAATCTAAAAAAATCAGATGATTAACCTATTGACATTCTAAAACTTCAATATACTACCAGGCATCATTTTTGTAATGATAATTAAAACATTATCAACTGATTGCTCACATTTGAGCTTTGCGAGTCATGATTATTATCATTTTTATTCATTGAAATAAAATTGTGAAATCAATTCGATTTCCTTACCGGCAGGTTGCTCATCTCGAATTTTATAACCCCGCCATCCCTAATATCATTGTGTTTGAGTTTGAATTCACTGAGCAGCTTTCCGTTCAACCAGACACCAGAAACATATTTGTTATTTGGCGAATAATTCTCTGTTTCAACCTCCAGGCATTTTTCCCCAAGGTGAATCTTAACACTTTTAAACAATGGAGCTCCCAGTTCATAATTAACAGATCCTGCCATTGGATAAAGTCCCAGAGATGCAAAAATATACCACGAAGAAAGAGTTGCACCATCGTCATTTCCATCTAAACCCTCCGAATTCACTGCATACTTGTTGTCCAGTATCCACCGTGACCATTTTTGGGTCAGGTCGGGGCGGTGTGCTTCATTGAACAAATAGGCAGAATGTATATCCGGCTCATTTCCATGCCAGTAGTAACTTCCTGGATTCCAGCTACTCATAGCGGGATCTGATTTTTCGAAAAAATTATTGAGCTCCCTCACAAAAGGTTCAACTCCGCCAAATAATCCTATTAAGCCCTGAGGATCATAGGGAACAGCAAATCTCCACTGCAATCCACTACCTTCAACATAATCTTTGGTGTATTTCCCGTCTGTGTCGAAATAGGACAGCCTAAGCGGGTTAAATGTCTTTGTAAATTGCCCCTTAGAATCGCGTGATTGAAAATATCTGGTATCGGGATTCCAGCAATTTTTATAGAAAGCTGCATGTTCATAAAAAAGCCGGGCATCCTCCTTTTTCCCAAGAGAGTCGGCAAGGATGGCAATGGCATGATCAGCCCAGGCATATTCCAGCGTTCGTGAGACAGCTTTGTCCATCAAATCCGTCGGACAATATCCATATTTATTGTATTCACTGATTCCGCTTCGACCACCAAATCTTGATCCTTTGGGAGTTGGATTTAATGCTAGGAATTTCATCCCTTCGTAGGCACTTCTGACATCAAAATTGCGTATTCCTTTCTGGTAGGATTCGGATATAACCATGTCGGCCGGCGAACCGAGCATCGAACCGGTGTAGCCGTTTCCTGATGGCCAACGGGGCAAATATCCGCCTTGCTCTTTCATTTTAACAAGTGAGACCAGCATATCCCTTTGTTCCTTGGGCGCAATTAGTATGTATAATGGATGTAAAGTTCTGAAAGTATCCCAAAGTGACAGATCGGTATAGTAATTATATCCTTCAGCTTTGTGCACTTTCTTGTCGAAACCAAAATAGTCACCATTTACATCCTGAAACAAGGTAGGCATCTGAAATGAGCGGTACAAAGCCGTGTAAAAGATGGTCTTGCCCTTGTCATTCTCAAACTCAGGCTCAATCAAGGCAAGCTTTTTTTCCCATGCATTCTTAGCAGAATCTACCAGATTTTCGAAACTAAGTCCACCGGTCTCAGTTTCGAGGTTTAATCTTGCATTTTCAATGCTGACATGAGAAATACCGAGGCGAAGTTCAATGACCCGATTGGTAACTCCGAAAGAGAAATCAACACCAAGATCTTTGCCGGTCCCTTCACTTTTCCATGCTAGTTTTGATGTTCCCTCCCAAATCTGCGAGCTGGCGAATGACATGTCGAACCGAGCAAAAAAGTACACTTTAATGCCACCGTACCTACCGGCGAAGGTGCCAAAAGTTTTGACCTCTCCAATGAACTCATTTTTTTCGGGATTTATTGAAACGCTGCCACCTTCAACATTCTTGTCCCCGAGAACACTGCAAATATCCAGCATGAGATGTGGTTCATCTTTACCTGAAAAAGTATACCGATGGATTCCTGTACGCATGGTGGAGGTTAGTTCGACGAGAACCTCAGGCTTTGTCAAACTTACGGCATAATAGCCGGGGAAGGCCCTTTCATTGGCATGGCTAAAGGCGAAATACTTGCCTTCCAAATAGTCTGTCCAGGCACTTTTCGAGGTGGACGGTATCGTACGGAAATGTCCGCCATCAGTTGCGCCAGTGCCGCTCAAGCGGGTGTGACTAAATCCGATAATTTGGTTGTCAGGAAAATAGTACCCTGATGTATTCAAAGCTTTTTTACGAAAGACCGAAGATTCAGTATCCGGGCTTAGCCTGACCACTCCAAATGGCATGGATGTACCCGGGAAATTATTGGCACACACCCAGAAATAGCCACCGGTACCGATGAATGGAATTACATTGCGACCTAGATTTCCAGGCTCAAGGGTGGTTTTCAGTTGCCCGAACGGTTGATTGTTCCGATAAGAAAAGTAGCTGTACAATGAACTAAGGCCAATGAAACAGGCCAAAACCAACACGCCAACTATTAACAAGAAAGGTTTGATTATTTTTTTCCACATGACTTTTCAATTCAATTTTGCTTTGTCAATTTAAAATGAAATTTTCCTGAACCTACTTTATAAACCTCTTTTCCATTTTCTGTTCCCAGATACTTAAAATAGCCTGATTTCAAAATCGGTACTCCATTTTCCAGCACCCGTTCCGATTTCCGGCAAGGAAAATGAATGGTGGCCGTTGTGTTGACCGGTATATCAACATCCATCAGCAAAAAATCGGATTCCTTTTTCCAGGAGCAGGTTCGCAGGCCATATATTGAATGATAGGTAGCCTTTGCATAGGTAAGTTCATTGTCAACAAATGGATCTATCACAAAATCGGGTTTTCCAGGCAGAGCAGGATCAGAAGAAATCCCCGCGAGGGAAGTAAAAAACCAGGCTACAACGCTGCCATACATTGGATGTGAATGTGAACTTGCCCCATCCCAGTTTTCCCAAAGGGTGGTGGCCATTTTTCCAATAATATAATTTCCGAAGCCGGGAAAATCCTTTTGATTCATTACTGTGTAGGCGAGATCTGCCCGACCATTTTCTGTCAGAACCTTCAAAAGTAACGGAGTAGCCAGAATGCCTGTATCAAAATGGTATTTCAATTGTTCAAGCTGAGTTACAATTGTTTCGAAAGCGCGATTTCTTTCACTCTTTTCAACAATTCCGAAGGCCATTGGAAAAAGATTGGCTCCCTGTTTCCCGTCCAGGTAACAAGCGGATGTGGAATGGTAGAATTTCCTGTTGATGCTGTTTTTGATTGAAATCGCAAGCTTTTCAAACTGATACTTGTCTGGCAGGTTGCCAAGCTCAGCAGCCACTTTGGACATCAGGTCAGTGACATAAAAATAGTAGCAGGTATTCACCAATTCGGGCGACAATTTTATTTTTTCGGGTGTGGCCCAATCGCCCAGGCACCATCCCCGAGGCTCCTCACGCACAACAATTCCATTGGAATCACACCTGGTTCCAAGGTATTCTACCCACTTTTTCATTCCCTCATAATGGGTCAGAAGTACTTTTTTATCGCCATAATACCTATAATAAGTCCATGGCATTATTACGAATGCCGAGCCCCATGCCGGTCCGCCGCCGCCGCCACCAAAAGGAGCGGTATGAGGTACATACCCTGTTTTGTGGTTACGCGCGTCTTCCATGTCGAAAAACCATTTTTGGTAAAAGCGGGTCAGGTCGAAATTACAAATGGCAGCTTCAACTGCTACCTGGCCATCTCCGGTATATCCAAGGCGCTCCCTGTGCGGACAATCGCTGCTGATACTTCCGTGAAGATTTCCCAATTGGGTTCTGAGATAATTCTGGTAAATCTGATTGAACAGCGGATTGGAGCACTCGAAATTTCCTACTTGTCCAACATCAGTATGAACCACCTTTACCTTCAGATCCGCAATATCAGGCTGGTATTTTAATCCGCGGATCTCTATCTGACGAAAGGCGTGCCAGGTAAATCGCGGTTCATATGTTTCGTCTCCCCCACCCTTCATAATATAAGTATCAATCTGATTGTAATCTCGTCCCAGCTCTTCAACGTGCCTGATCCGAACCGTATCGCCCCGCAAGCCATGCAATTTGATATTCACCCAACCAGAAATCATCTCTCCGGCATCAAATAGTAGGCCGCCGGAAAGGGTTTTGCTTAGAAATACTGGCTGAATGGTTCGGATGATCCTGTCGGGAGGGGCTAATTGTGACACGAGCTTCCCGGTAGGGGCTTTCACTTCAAGCGCATTTTGCCATTTTTCATCGTTGTAACCCAAACTACCCCACTGACCAAGTTCCTGTCGAGCATCGTACAACTCGCCGGTAAATATTCCATCATGAAGGATAGGTCCGTTGGTTACTTTCCAGGATTTATCACTGCAGACAAATTGTTTGCTCCCATCCTTGCTGGTAATTTCCAATTGAAAAATTAGCCGGGGAGTTTTGTACCACATACAACCTTCAACAGTTCTGTCCCGCTGATTGTACCATCCATTGCCAAGTACCATCCCCACCACATTTCCACCTGAATTCAGCTGTTTGGTCACATCGAAAGTACTGTAAAGCACGCGTTGTCTGGATTGATCATCATGGTAATAGATCAGCTTTTGCAATTTTCGCTGGTCATAATTGGTTTGTGCGGGTGCAAGAACTTGATCTCCGACCTTCACCCCATTTATTGTCATCTCATAGAAACCAAGGCCTGCTACCAGGATTCTTGCAGAAATAATTTCGGTTGGAACCTGAAAGACTTTTCTAAAATAGGGTGCAGGACCTGTTGCTGCAGAATCTGGATATTGGTCTTCTTCCATCCCGATCCATTTGGCTTTCCAGTCGGTGGTTTTGAGGTAACCCATCTCCCAAAAAGCAACCTCACTCCAATCGGAAGGACGATCTGAGGCATCCCAAACACGTACTTTCCAAAAAATCTTCAGCATGGAAGTCAGGGCTTTCCCCCGATAGGCTATGTTCACCATCTCATTTGAATTAATTTTTCCCGAATCCCACAAATTGCCAGAGTTGGCAGCCAGCACCTTTTCCTGGTCTGAGGCGACAATCTGATAAGCCGTTTGCCTTTGATTTCTCTTTTCTGAAATCAATTGCCAACTGAGCTGAGGAGAGATGAGATCTATTCCAAGCGGATTCGGGAGATTTTCACATTTCAGTTTTACCACCGAAATTGAAGCGCCATAAGCGTTCTCTGCGGATGAAGTCAAGTCAGCAATAAATAGAAGTAAAGTCGCAATAAATAGCAGATTCAGTAATCTCATGAGAAGTTAGTCATTATGCGATTTGAAAGATTCGTAGTGATAGTCGATTCAAATTTATAAAAAAGGAAGCTCGTTTTGCCAATTGTTTGAACAGTCCCTGACCTGCATTTTCAGAACATCTAGTGCAAACGATTGCATTAAAAATTTGTCACCTGATACAATAAAGACATTCATTTAGTTATATACGTTTATTTGTCTATTTATCAAATGAATAGAAATTAATGTTATCTTAATATATCAGGTAAGTTTTGTATTTTATTTTTCAACAACTTTGAAGTAATTTGGCATTATACCAAAGTTTTCCTATTACTTATGTCCAACAATTATAATTTAAACTAACATGATTGATCCAATTTTTTGGGTGATTCCGGCATCCTCCATTGTTGCCTTACTATTTGCTTATTATTTCTACAGAGATATGATGAGCTACAGTGAAGGAACCGATCTGATGAAGAAAATAGCCAAACACGTCCGCGTTGGTGCGATGGCTTATCTTCGCCAGCAATACAAGGTTGTTTCGTTGGTATTTATTTTTCTGGCGCTCTTTTTTGCATTTCTGGCTTATGGTTTGAAAATTCAGAACCCTTTTGTGCCTTTTGCTTTCCTGACAGGCGGTTTTTTCTCGGGTCTGGCTGGTTTCTTCGGAATGAAGACAGCTACTTATGCATCTGCGCGAGCTGCCCATGCAGCCAATCAGTCTCTGAACAAAGGATTGGTTGTTGCCTTCAGAAGTGGGGCCGTCATGGGATTGGTGGTGGTTGGTCTGGCTTTGCTTGACATATCCGCCTGGTTTATCATCCTTAACTGGATCTACCCTGCCGGTGCGACACTCGATGGTACCAATCTTAATATCATCACCACAACTACATTGACATTTGGCATGGGCGCCTCTACCCAGGCCCTTTTTGCCCGTGTTGGCGGTGGAATCTTCACCAAAGCAGCCGATGTCGGTGCCGACCTGGTTGGCAAAATAGAAGCCGGTATCCCGGAAGATGACCCACGAAATCCTGCCACCATTGCAGACAATGTTGGTGACAATGTAGGCGACGTAGCCGGCATGGGTGCAGACTTGTATGAATCATATTGCGGAGCCATCCTCTCTACCGCTGCCCTTGGAGCAGCCGGTTTTGCTGCCATGGGCACCAGCATGCAGTTTAAAGCTGTCATCGCTCCGATGCTTATCGCTGCCGTAGGAACCATTCTTTCCATCATGGGTATTTTCCTTGTTAGAACCAAAGAAGGAGCTTCTCAAAAACAGCTTCTCAGGGCTCTTGGGATTGGAGTCAATAGTTCGGCTGTTGGTATTGCCATTCTATCCTGGGTGATTTTATACTGGCTGAAACTGCCTAATTATACTGGAATCTGGCTGGCCATGATTTCAGGTTTAGTGGCTGGTATTGGCATCGGACAAGTGACTGAATATTATACTTCCTCCTCTTATGGGCCTACTAAAAAAATTGCTGATGCCTCAAAAACAGGTGCTGCAACTGTGATCATCTCAGGAATAGGAACCGGAATGATGTCAACTGCTTTTCCGGTACTGATCGTTGGAGCAGCCATCATTCTCTCTTTTGGCTTTGCTGCAGGATGGCACATGAAAGATTTTAGCATGGGACTCTACGGAATCGCTATTTCTGCAGTTGGCATGCTTTCTACCCTTGGAATTACGCTTGCCACAGACGCTTATGGCCCTATTGCCGACAATGCAGGCGGCAATGCCGAAATGAGCAAACTTGGTGATGAAGTTCGCAAACGTACGGATGCCCTGGATACGCTGGGCAACACAACTGCCGCCACCGGCAAAGGATTCGCCATTGGATCGGCAGCATTAACTGCACTCGCCTTGCTTGCCTCCTTCCTGGAAGAAGCCCGTATCGGGATGATCAATTTTCATCCGGATCATGCGCTGACGGCCAAACTCAAAGCCGGCACACTCATTGATGTGCTTGCAGCTTTCGATGTCACATTTATGAATCCGTTGGTGCTTGTTGGTGCCTTTATCGGAGGCATGTCGGCTTTTCTATTCTGCGGAATGACGATGAATGCAGTTGGTAGGGCGGCACAAAAAATGGTCGACGAAGTTCGCAGGCAATTCCGCGAAATAATAGGAATCATGGAGGGTACCGCCGAACCGGATTATGCAAAATGTGTCGAAATCTCGACCAAAGCTGCTCAAAAAGAGATGCTGGTGCCTTCGATGCTGGCCATCTTCATTCCAATTGCAGTTGGAATTGTTTTCGGCATTCCTGGTGTGATGGGATTGTTGTTAGGCAGTACTGTCACCGGGTTTATTTTAGCTGTTTTCATGGCCAATGCCGGAGGAGCGTGGGACAATGCCAAAAAATACATTGAAGAGGGACATTATGGCGGCAAAAGAAGTGCTTGTCACAATGCAGCTGTGATAGGTGACACGGTAGGTGATCCATTCAAAGATACCTCCGGTCCAAGCCTCAATATATTGATTAAACTCATGACCATGGTTTCCATTGTGATGGTAGGTGTAACCTTGTCCATGAATCTTCTAATCTATTTTTAAGTAATGCATTAATTTGATTCCTGTTTTGTTAAACAAAAATCAGGGTATCGCCGTATAAAAAAATACCGCCCACACGCGGTATTTTTTCTTTTAATAAGCAGGTATAAAACAAAAATAGCTAATATTGACAAAGTGATAAAAAAGAGAAATTATGGCAGACCTTAGAACAACCTTCATGGGTGTTGAGTTAAAAAATCCCATCATTCTGGGCGCATCCAGCCTTGTAGAGGATCTCAACGCAATTAAAAAAATTGAGCGGGCCGGTGCAGCAGCCATTGTTTACCGTTCACTGTTCGAAGAGCAGATCAATCTGGAACAAATACAGCTGGATGAACAAGTAGGTGAATACAGCTACCGGAATGCAGAGATGGGAAATATCTTTCCTGAAATAAAGCATAGCGGAGCCGGTGAACACCTGTACAATTTATCGAAGCTGATAAAAAACGTCAGTATTCCGGTTTTTGCAAGCCTAAATGCCATTTACGACCAATCCTGGGAAGATTATGCGGTCCAGCTTGAAAAAACGGGTGTTGCCGGATTGGAATTAAACTTTTATGATGTTCCGACAGATGCAGAAAATGACAGCTCTAAAGTTGAAGCCCATCAAATCTCAATTTTAAAAAAGCTCAAGAAACTGGTAAAAATTCCAATCAGTGTGAAGCTCTCCCCATTTTATGCCAATCCGCTTAACTTTATTTCTCAGGCAGATAAAGCGGGTGCATCAGGTGTGGTGGTTTTTAACCGTTTCTTTCAGCCAGAAATTAACATTGAAACCGAGGAGTTCTTCTTTCCTTTCGATCTCACCCATGAAAAAGACTACCAGATAACGCTGCGTTTCGTCGGACTGCTTTTTGGCAATATCAAAGCTGATTTATGTGCCAGCAGAGGTATTTCTGATGGGACTGATGTGATCAAAATGGTACTTGCCGGTGCAAGTTCGGTACAAGTGGTCAGCACCGTTTACAAGAATAAGGCAGCCCATATTACACAGATGATTGAGACACTTGAAGAGTGGATGGATGCGAAGGGCTACAAAACCATTGAAGACTTTAAAGGAAAGCTGTCAATGAAAAAAAGCAAAGAGCCATATGCCTATCGCAGAGCTCATTATGTTGACATATTGATGAAATCGACAGAAATATTCAAAAAATATCCGATGGTATAATTGAGATTATATTAATTAAAAAACCGGTTCTACCGGTTTTTTTTATGCCCTCTTCACGAAATTTTGAACATTTTGTTTAAAAAATATGATTTAAAACATGTTTTTATCTCTTGTGTGCTCAGAATGAATGGTTTAATTTAGTAGAACTGAATCCTGTATCATTTTAAATAATAATAAATATATACCATGGATTTGCACAAGAGAATCGTTGCCTTGGCCGACCTACACGGCCGCACAAGAGAAAGCCTCCTGCCAATTTTACAAGGTGTTGTTGAATTCGACAATTATCTCTCTCAAAAGTCGATGGTCGAAATATCCAAAGTACTTGATTTACCTGCTGCAGAGGTGTATGGAACGGCTACTTTTTACTCCTTTCTTGAACACCGGAAAATGGGTAAATTTATTATCAGGGTATGCAAGACCATCTCCTGCTCAATGAAAGGAAAAAACCAAATTGTTCTTGCTATCAAGGAAATGTTAAAGATCGATATCGGTCAGACGACACAAGATGGCAGGTTCAGCCTGGTTGAAACAAACTGTCTGGGTTGGTGCCACAAAGCACCGGCCATGGTTATCAACCACGAAGTTTACACAGAATTAACCCCCGAAAAGGTGCGTGAGATTCTGAGTGAATATCTAAAAAAAGAGTTGTAGTTCAATTGTTATGACTTCGTTCAAGTATCGTTTCTTCAATCCAAATTCCAAAAATTGCACACTATGATAGAGCAACATCTTTTGCTGAAAAGGGTCGATTTTATTTTTGTTCAGGATACTGACTGGGAGAAAATTTTGCAGAAATCGATCCACCGACCAAAACAAGAGCTTATCAATGAGTTAATCAGCTCCGAATTGAAGGGACGTGGTGGAGCTGGTTTCCCAACCGGATTAAAATGGAAACTAACCTCTGAAGCTGCAGGAGATGAAAAATATGTCATCTGCAACGCGGATGAAGGTGAACCAGGAACATTCAAAGACCGCGAAATCCTTACCCGAGTACCCTACAAAGTTCTCACTGCTATGGCAGTATGCGGTTTTATTGTGGGTGCAAAAACTGGAATCATTTACCTTCGCGGAGAATACAAGTTTCTGGAAAAACCCCTCAATGATGCCATCAACGAATTCAGCTATTTCTGCAAGAAAATAAACCTCGATTTCAATATTACCATTTTTATGGGAAGCGGGGCCTACATCTGCGGTGAGGAGACTGCCTTATTTGAATCGCTCGAAGGAAAACGTGGAGAGCCAAGGAACAAGCCGCCCTACCCTTCTGTAAGTGGATACAGGAGGAAACCTACCGTGATCAACAATGTAGAAACGCTGGCCCATACCTACACCATTTTCAAGTATGGTGCCAAAAAATTCTATGATCTGGGAGTCCAGTATTCCAGGGGATCCAAACTATTTTCCATATCTGGGGATACGCCTAAACCTGGCATTTACGAACTGGAGCTGGGCATGAGTCTTCAGGATTTTGTCGACGAATTTGGCGACGGTGATACCAAAGCGGTGCAAGTTGGTGGCGCATCCGGATTTTTGGTCCCCCGTAAAAAGTTTCACGAAACTGCCATTGGCTACCAGGGAAAACTAATAGGCATATCACTCCCTACCGGTGGATCTATGATGATATTTAACAGTTCACGCTCCATGTACAATCTGCTCGACAACTACCTCGAATTTTTCAGGGAAGAGTCGTGCGGACAGTGCACTCCATGCCGGATAGGATGTCAGCAACTTCTGGCCGGTATCAAAGCAGTTAAAAAAGGCGAAAGACCGGCACCTTATCTCGACAAGCTTCTCAAATTAAGCGAAACAATGCAATTTACCGCCAAATGCGGGCTCGGACAATCTGTCGCAAATTCTTTTGCCTCAATTGTGGAGAATTTTAGAGAAGAGATGATTTATTAAAAACCGCAAATTATGGCTGATACAATTCATATTACGATAAACGGCATACCGGTTGATGTTCCGGAAAATACCGTGATTCTGGATGCTGCAAAAAAAATCAACGTGGTTATTCCCACACTATGTTACCATCAGGACATCTGCGTGGCGGGCAATTGCAGAGTTTGTATGGTGGAAGTCACCGGTCAGAAAAGATTGGCCGCTGCCTGCGCTACGCCTTGCGAGGAGGGAATGGATATCCTCACCAATAGTCTGAAAGTAAGAAATTGCAGAAAGCATATCATTGAGTTGCTGCTATCAGAACACAATTCTGATTGTACCAAATGTTACAAAAATGGATTATGCGAGCTGCAACATCTGGCTTCTGAGTACAAAATTATGACGCAGGATTTTATCGAGCTGTACAAAGAGAAGAAACATACCATCGACAATTTCTCTCCCAGTATCGTAAAGGATGACAGCAAATGCATCAGATGTCAGCGATGTGTTAGAACCTGTGAGGAGCTTCAGGGTGTCAATGCCCTTTCGGTTGCATACAAAGGTCATGAAATGAAGATTTCGACCTTTTATGAAAAATCAATGAACGATGTGGTATGCACCAATTGCGGTCAATGTATCAACCGCTGTCCTACCGGTGCCTTGGTCGAAAAAAATTACATTGAAGAGGTTTGGGACTCTATTTCAAATCCGGATCTGCATGTTGTCGTACAGACGGCTCCTGCCGTCCGAATCGGACTTGGCGAAGAAATGGGTTATCCGGTTGGTACCAGGGTAACAGGAAAAATGGTCGCGGCCCTAAAGAGGCTAGGCTTCGACGCAGTTCTTGACACAGATTTCACTGCCGATTTGACCATTATTGAAGAAGGAACAGAACTTTTAGGCCGGCTTAAGAAAGCCCTTGTCAACAAGGATCCCAGTGTGGCTCTGCCCATGGCCACTTCTTGCTCACCAGGCTGGATCAAGTACATCGAACACATGTATCCCGAATATCTGCCCAATTTATCTACATGCAAATCACCGCAGCAGATGTTTGGCGCTTTACTGAAGACATACTATGCCAAGGCCAGAAACATCGATCCAAAGAAAATTGTCTCTGTATCAGTTATGCCTTGCACCGCTAAGAAATTTGAAGCAGCCAGAACCGAGATGCACGACAGTGGCTACCGTGACGTTGATTATGTGCTGACTACCCGCGAGCTGGCCATCATGATCAAACAAGCCGGAATAAGCTTTAATCAACTTGAAGAGATGGAATTTGACCGTTTGATGGGCGAATCGACAGGAGCAGCCGTAATATTTGGCGCTACCGGTGGTGTAATGGAGGCAGCCCTCAGAACTGTTTATGAAATTGTGACAGGCCGGGAGATCCCGTTCAAGAATTTGGCTGTCTTACCCATCCGGGGAATGGAGGGAGTCAAATTCAGCAGTATCAAAATTGAAAACACAGTTGAGGAGTGGAAATTCCTTGAAGGTGTCGAGCTAAAATATGCGGTAGCCCATGGCTTGACCAATGCAAAAAAAGCGATGGATATGATCAAAGAAGGAACAGCAGATTTTCATTTTCTGGAGGTAATGGCTTGTCCGGGAGGATGCCTCGGAGGAGGTGGTCAGCCTATTCCTACGAATTTCGAAATAAGAAAGAAACGTGCTGCTGCCATTTATGCTGAAGACCTCGGAAAGCCAATCAGAAAATCGCACGAAAATCCTGAAGTTATTAAAATCTACAAAGATTTTCTTGGAGAACCATTGGGTGAATTATCACATAAACTTTTGCATACTTCCTATCAAGAAAGGGAAAGAACTTAGTCTGGGAACTCTTTTTGCAGTATATTTGCAGTTCAAAATTACATCATGGGAGTTGCTGGAATTAAAGATTGGAAACAAGGAATTGTAAAAGACGAAGAGATAGATAAATACCTGATTAATGGCAAAGATTACATTGATGATCAGTCCATTTTTTCGGTACTGAAAAGACAATCGGACCCGGATCCTGCCTTTATCAGGGATATTCTGCAGAAATCACTTTCCATCACGACCCTCAATCCTGACGAGACAGCTGCCCTTTTGCAAGTTAAGGATCCTGAACTCTGGCTGGAGATCAACAACACTGCCCTTGAGGTAAAAAAGAAAGTTTACGACAACCGAATCGTATTCTTCGCCCCTCTCTATTGCGCCAATCACTGTGTCAACAATTGTGCCTATTGTGGTTTCCGCGAAGCCAACAGCCTCGAAGTGAGACGTATACTTACCATGGATGAGGTTAAACAGGAGACGATTTCTGTTTTGCATGAAGGACACAAGCGGTTGATACTGGTTTTTGGAGAACATCCTTCCACGGATGTGGATTACATGGTGGATTGTATCAAAGCAGTGTATTCAGTGAGCGATGTCGCACCAAAATCAGGTCAGCCGACAAGCATCCGCCGCGTGAACATCAATGCTGCTCCCATGGAAATGGCCAAACTCAAAAAGCTGAAAGAGGCCGGGATCGGAACCTATCAGGTATTTCAGGAAACCTATCACCGCGAAACGTTTGCAAAGGTTCATCCGGCCAATACGCTGAAAGGCCATTATCGCTGGCGTCTCTATGCCCTTCACCGTGCCATCGAAGCCGGCGTTGATGATGTCGCCATTGGGGCACTATTCGGACTGTATGACTGGAAATTCGAAGTAATGGGACTGTTGCACCACACTCTGGATCTGGAGCGTCATTTTGGCATTGGGCCTCATACCATCTCCTTTCCCCGCATGACACCTGCCTCAGGATCCTGGTTAAGCAACAATTCTGACTACAACGTTTCTGACGAAAATTTCAAAAAATTGGTTGCCGTTTTGCGCCTTTCGGTTCCAACGGCAGGATTGATCGTGACAGCCAGAGAAAAAGCCGCCATCAAGCAGGAGGTACTTCAACTGGGTTGCACGCAAACCGATGCTTCGACACGAATTGGAATAGGAGCCTACAGTGACCAGAAAATGGAGTTCAACCAGGACAATAAACAATTTACCATCGGTGATCCGCGCGACCTGGATGCGGTGATTCAGGAAGTTGGCAAACTTGGGTATATATCTTCATTTTGTACCGCAGGATACAGGTGCGGCCGAACAGGCGAGACCATCATGGGGATGCTTAGCCATTGCATCGAAAGCAAATATTGTAAGCTGAATGCCGTTCTAACCTACCGCGAATATCTCAATGATTACGCCTCTCCCGAGACAAAAATCATTGGTGAAGAGTTGATTAAGAAAGAGTTGACGGAGATTGAAAATTCGACTTATTTTCAACAAAAGCCCCATCTGCTTGCCAGGTTCCGCGAAGATTACGGGTACATTCAAGGAGGGAAAAGAGATCTTTACCTTTAAAAAATCAATAAAATTTCTATTTTTGAATTATGGATACACAGTCAAAATTTGCAAGATTTCAAAATCTATTCGTCGCATTGGTCATTCCGATCGCTTTTGTGATTTCATTATTCGTGTACTTTTTCGTCATGGGAGCTTCCTCAAATTTTCAGGGTAACAGCTCCGCCAACAATCCCATGCAGGGAAATTATCTTGGAATGATTTACAAAGGCGGGTACATCGTTCCCATTCTGATGACCTTGCTTATTATCGTATTAACATTCTCATTGGAAAGATATTACACCATCAAAAAGGCATATGGAAATCTCCCTCCGGTTAAATTTGTGGCAAAATTGAAAGTTTATCTTGCTGCAGATGATATAAAAGGTGCCAAAGCAGAATGCGACCGTGTTCAGGGATCTGTTGCAAGTGTCGCTAAATCCACGCTCGACAAATACGAGCAGATGGAGAAAGACAAGATCATGACCAAAGAACAGAAATTACTGGACATCCAAAAAAATATTGAAGAGGCAACCTCTCTGGAGCTACCAAGTCTGGAGGAAAATTTGCCCGCTCTGGCCACCATCACTTCTTTGGCTACGCTAATGGGATTATTGGGAACTGTATTGGGAATGATTCGCTCATTTGCTGCCATGGCCAATGCCGGAGCCCCCGATTCTGTGGCACTTGCGACAGGTATTTCTGAGGCTTTGGTCAACACTGCTTTCGGAATTGGATCTGCAGCTCTTGCGATGGTTGCTTACGGTTACTTTACGACCCGGATCGACAAGCTGACCTATGCCATCGATGAGGCAGGTTATAGCATTGCGCAGACTTTTGCAGCGAAACACTGAAGAGTTGAGAGTTGAGAACTGAGAGTTGAGAGTTGAGAGTTGAGAGTGGGAAGATGAGAGGGTGTGAAATGAGAGGGTGTGAAACGCACCGGTCCCCGAGCGGAGCCGAGGGGTCGTCATCTGGTCAGAATGCAGTGAAGAGCGAAGAGTGAACAACGTAAAGTGAACAGTGAATAACAAACATCGAACAGTGAACAGTGCACATCATTTGAAATCGATGTAAAAAATTGGGAATCAGAAAAAATGCCTAAAGTAAAAATCCCTAGAAAGAGTACGGTAGTCGACATGACCGCGATGTGCGATGTGGCATTTTTACTGCTCACTTTCTTCATGCTCACTTCCAATTTCACCAAAAAGGAGGCTACTTCCGTGACTACTCCTTCCTCCATTTCGGAGATAAAAATTCCTGAACGAAACATTATGCTGATTCTGGTGGATGCCCGCGGAAAACTATTTTTTGGCATCGACGGACAAGAAAACCGAACCACATTGCTGGAGAAAATGGGAGAAACGTACAACATCACCTTTAACCGGACAGAATTGAAAGAGTTCAGTCTGATTAACAGTTTTGGATTGCCAATCAGTCAGATGAAATCATTTCTTTCCCTGAAACAGGAGGAGCGGGAGGTGGAGGCTTTTGCACCTGGGATCCCCTGCGACTCACTTGACAATCAATTAAAAAATTGGGTAAGCATGGCGCGAAGCATCAACAAGGAATTCAGGATAGCCATCAAGGCTGATCAGGCGACTCCTTATCCGATGATAAAAAAATTGCTGGGAACGCTTCAGGGATTAAATGAAAACAGATACAACCTGATTACTACCCTGGAAACCTCAGCAGATCTTGAATTAAAACAATAGCAACAGATGGCCGAAATAGCGCAGCATCATAGAAAAGGCACAAAGAAACGAAGAACCAAAAAGATCTCCACACGGGTTGATTTTACTCCGATGGTAGATTTAGGTTTTTTGCTGATTACCTTTTTCATGCTGGCAACGACCCTTAATAAACCACAGACGATGGAAATTGCCTTGCCTTCGAAGGAAAAAACTCCAGAGGAAGAGCAAACCACCATCAAAGCCTCCAGGGCTATTACCATTTTACTGGACAAAGGCAATGCGGTTTATTATTACGAAGGTACCCGTGAGAATGACATCGATCCGGTGCTAGTAAAAACAAATTTTTCCACCTCAGGTTTACGACAGTTTCTGCTTAAAAGAAATTATGAGGTCATGTCGAAGATCAGGGATCTGAAGGCAGAAAGGGAGAAAAGGAAGTTTTCGGATGAGGAGTTTGAGAAAAAGCTGACCGCGATAAAGAAGGATAAAAATGCACCGATTGTCCTGATCAAAGCCACGGATGAAGCTGTCTACCGAAACCTGATCGATGCGCTTGATGAGATGGCAATTTGCAGCATAGACCGTTATGCCATCGATGAAATTGCGCCATTTGATCTTGATTTGATTGAAAAAACGACCGCAGAAACTAAGACGACCAATGGCATCAAATAATGACCTGTTTTCGCGCGAGTGGTGTGATCTTGTTTTTGATCCAAAGTACCGTGATTACGGAGGCTATGAATTAAGAACCAATTCACCAAGGCGACTTTTCAAGGCCCTGCTGATTGCCGGTTTGCTGTTTATTTTAATTGTTTCAGCCCCTTTGCTGATCAAGCAGATTTTCCCCAAAAAAGCAGCGAAAGACACTTCAGTCAGAATATTAACCGATATCAGATTGGATAAACCCATCGAAGAAAATATTCTGAAAGAGGTACCTCCCCCTCCTGCCCCTTTGAGAAACAGTGTAAAATTTATAACTCCGGTTGTCAAACCTGACGAGCAGATTGTTGAAGAACCGCCTCTTACACAAAAAGAGTTGCTGGAAGAGAAGACCGCCATAGGAACTGTTAATTTTGACAAGGGGACAGATGATATTGCCGCGCCCATTGCCGCTTCAGATAACAACAAAATTGCCGGAGAATCTGATGTCCCACTTGTTTCGGTCGACCAGATGCCACAGTTTCCAGGTGGTGAAAAAGAGATGATGCGGTTCATCAAGTTCAACCTTCATTATCCTCCTTCAGCGCAGGAAAACAACATCCAGGGAACCGTTATCATGAATTTCGTGGTAGATCGTGAAGGAAAAATTACCAATATCAAGGTCATTAAAGGCATAGGATTCGGATGTGATGAAGAATCCATTAGAGTTTTGGCCAGAATGCCTGCCTGGACTCCCGGAAAACAGAGAGGACAAACAGTTCTCGTCAGCTTTACCATGCCAATCCGGTTTGTGTTAAATTAACTATTTGATTTCAACATGAAAGGCTATTCCATTTTTCTGATTTTGTTGTTTTTGCTGGCAGGATGTCGCTTCTTTAAGGGAGATCCATACCGAAATACAACTGTCTCAGGAAAGACGAACATTGCCATCGACGAAACTTTTCGTCCGGTGATTGAAGCGGAAATAGAACTATTTCAAGGCATCTATGGTTATTCAGAGATAAAAGCCAGGTATCTGCCCGAAAATGAGGCCTTCGATCAATTGTTGAAGGACAGTGTGCAAATGATTGTTGCCTCACGCCAGCTAAGATCAGACGAAATCTTCATTCTTAATGACCATAAACTTTTCCCGAAACAGATTAAAGTTGCGACAGATGCCATTGCGCTGATCGTTCATCCGCTATGCAAAGACTCTATGATTTCAATGAAACAAATCAGAGATATCTTATCAGGAAAGCTCTCCAGGTGGAGTCAGCTTGATCAGGCTTGTCCGGATAAACCCATCCGGATTCTCTTTGACAATGAGAAATCAGGAATTGTCAATTACCTTGTTGATTCCGTTTGTCGTGGTGAATTTTCAAAAACTAGTGCGTCAGCCTTAACATTTAACAGGGAAGTTATCGAATACGTTGCCACCCATCCTGATGTTTTAGGCTTTATTGGGACCAGCTGGATCAGTAACAGAAATGACTCACTCCATCTGTCTTTTCACAACAAGATCAAAGTTTTGTCGGTAAGTGAGGCAGATATTGCGACAGCGCAGAACAGCTACAAACCTTATCAGGCCTACCTGCTTGACAATATGTATCCGCTCTCCAGATCTGTTTATATGATAAATGCTGAACCAATGAGCGGCCTTTCCACCGGATTTGTTTCCTTTGTAGCGAGTGACAAAGGTCAGCGGATCATTTTAAAATCAGGCATTGTTCCTGCAGTGGCTCCTTCTAGAGTTGTCAACGTTAGACCAAATCTATAAAAACGAAAAGACTTTGAGACTGCTTTTATGAAGAACTGGATCCTATCAATTTTTGTTTTAGGAACATCGATATTAGTCAGCCAGGCACAAGTAACAAGTTTGTCAGGACAGCAATACCTTGATGAACTCCAGCCAACCAAGGCAAAGACCATTTTCCAGGCACAGATAAGAAATCATCCCGAAGATAATTCAGCTCTGCTGGGTCTTGGTAAAACATATCTGGCTTTAAATTTGACTGACAGCGCGAAAACGCTGCTCCGAAAAGTACTCACTTTGGAGCCGAATAACCCGTATGCCATGATTGGATTGGGTCAAATTGCCTGGCTTAACAATGATCGCGAAGGAGAATCATCCTATTTTGACCGCGCAAGAAGAGTCGACAAAACAAATCCGGAAATTTATCGCGCAATAGCCGAAAGCTGCCTGAATCTTCACAAACAAGATACAGTAAATGCCTTGGTTTACCTGAAACAAGGGCTTGATCTATATCAAAAAAATGCCGGTCTCCACTTGACAATGGGAAATCTGGAGACAATAAAGAAAAATTACGGAGCAGCAGCAAATGCATACGACAGGGCCATTTTCTTCGACCCAAAATCAGCGGTAGCCTACCGAAAAAAAGGTACAATCCTATACATGGCCCGCTCTTACCGTCAGGCTTTGGATGATTACAACAAATCTCTGGCTATTGATTCAGCGCAAATCTTAATCCATAAAAATCTGGGAGATCTTTATTATTCCATCGCGAAGTACGCAGAGGCTGAAAATGCTTATCAAAACTATATGGAAAGGGCTGAGGTGACACTGGATGATAGAGAACGCTTTGCCATAACTCTTTTTTTTAACAAGAAATACAAGGAGGCGGAAATTCAGTTGGAGCAACTATTAAAAGTCAACGACACAGAATCGATTCTGCTGCGAATCAGAGGATACATCGCATTCGAAACAAGCGAATACGAAAAGGGTGTCGAATATATGAACCAATTCTTTAAGCTCCACAATCCACGGAAGGTTATCGCCCTGGATTACACTTATTACGCCAAACTTTTGCAAAAAACCGGCCATGAGATGGAAGCGATTAATAGTTTTAAAAAAGCTACCAACCTTGAACCGGCTAAAATTGAGAACTTCGAAGAGCTGGCTAAATTGGCAACGAAAAATAACATGCATCTGGTAGCTGTATCTTGCTACAAAAAAATGATGGAGTTTGGTGCCGATAAGGTTGTAAACAATTTTCTGATCGGGAAGGAATTTTATTTGGAGGGGGAAAAGCTGAGGGCAAAATTTGATTCACTTATGCAACTTCATAAGAAAAGCTTAATTCCTTTTGCTGACAGTTCTTCGATAAAAAAGGATTATATCGCGTTCTATATCAATGCTGACAGCGCCATGACAATGGTAGCTAAACTCAACCCGGAGTATGCTGGCAGCTACATTTGGAAAGGCAGGATTCAATCTATTTTAGATCCGGAAGCTCTCACAACCGGAGCCAAAGAGCAGTACGAAAAAGCTCTTCTCATTTTAGAAAAGGCAGATGAGGCAAAAAACAAAAAACAAATTGTAGAGTGTTATAAATATTTGGGATCATACTATTATCTGGCCTATGATAGGCTTTACAAATCAGACAAAAAATTGTCCGGTGAGATGCGTTTGAAAACCATTGAGTGCTTCACCAAAATAAAAGAGTTGGATCCTGCGGATGCACAGGCAAAAGAGGTCTTAAGCAAGCTCAATATGGGGGTTTAAACCCGGTCTCAATCTGTTTGCAGCCGATTATTAAACCTTGCATTTTACGGACTGTTTCGTTGGAAAGCTATCCTCAGCGAATTCCTGGCAAGAGATCCAAAAAAATGTATCCTTATTATCATATTGTTCGTATAAGGTGACAAATCTAATTCATACTACCATGAAAAAACTATTCGCCTTACTATTCGCCATTTTTTCTCTTGGCGCCAGTTTTGCCCAAATCAAATATCCGGTTACCAAAACTGTAGAGGAAAGTGATACCTATTTTGGCATCACGTACAAAGATCCATACCGATGGTTGGAAAACTTCAAAGATCCAGAAGTTGTCAGTTGGTTTAAGCAACAAGCAGATTTGAGTAATTCAATCCTGAATAAAATATCAGGCAGGGATGAACTTGTTGCCGAATGGAAAATGCTGGATAAGCTGCAGCCGCCCCGTATCAGTGGCAGGACTTATGAAAATGGAAGAATTTTCTACCGGAAAACCATGCCGGGAGAAAATGTCAGCAAACTCTACTACCGTGAAGGCTATGATGGAAAAGAGCAGCTTCTTTTCCATCCTGAGACGTTTATTCAGGGGAAAAAGCTATCCATCCAGAGTGCATTGCCAAGCTATGACGGCAAAAAAATCATTATCGGGTATGCAGAAGCAGGTGCCGAGATATCCACCATCAAGGTCTTGGATATTGATACCAAATCTTTCTTACCTGAAACTATCTATCCAAGTTGGTTTGGCCCCATCAGCTGGACTTTCGACAACAAGGCTTTTACTTATTTCTCTCAAAAGACGGGCGACAATACCAGTCCGGAGTTTGAACTCAACACAAAAACCAAATTGCACAATTTGGGTGAAGATGTAAGAAAAGATGTTGACTTTTTCAGCAATGAAAGCTATCCAAAATTAGACATTCAAGCCAACGACTTGCCTTTTGCAAGTGTGAGCAAAGATTCCAGAGAGTACATATTTGCCGATCTTTCAAATGTCAGACAAGAAATGTTCACCTATTATGCACCTGTCTTGCAGTTAAATACGGGGAAAATAGATTGGAAGATTTTGTGTAAGCCGGAGGATATGGTAGTCAGAGGACGTGAAATCATAAAAAATGACATCTACGCCATCACCCATAAAAATGCCAAAAACTATCAATTGATACACACTACTCTGCCAAATCCAAACTGGGCAAAAGCTGATATAATAGCTCCGGAAAAAAAGGATCAAACACTTGAATCCATTACCCATTGCAAGGATTATCTATTTTTGACCTACAGTGATGGAATTAACAACCATATCTTCAAATACAATTTGACTACCAAAAAGACAAGTGAAATAAAACTTCCATATTCAGGTACAGCATATGTCTTTTGCCTTGACAATACCAGCAATAAATGCTTCGCTGGTATTACTTCCTGGAACAAGCCTTACACTGAATACAATCTGAATGCTGAAACGGATCAGCTAACTCCAAGTACTTTTAACAAACCTCCCGTATATCCTGCTGCTTACAAAGATTTGGTTGTCGAAGAGGTGGAAGTAAAAGGTCATGATGGAACGATGATCCCACTTTCGATCATCTACAAGAAAGGGACCGTTTTAAATGGCAAAAATGCTTGTTTGATGGATAGCTACGGTGCCTATGGTATAAGCATGACTCCCTATTTTAACTACATGGAAAATTCGCTCGCTATTAAAGGAATTATTTTGGCCATTCCGCATGTACGTGGGGGTAGTGAAAAGGGAGAAAACTGGTACAAAGCCGGGTATAAAACTACGAAACCAAATACATGGAAAGATTTTAACAGTTGCGCCGAATACCTGATCAAAAGAGGATTTACCTCCGCAAGTAAATTAGCAGGAACAGGCACAAGTGCAGGCGGTGTTCTGATTAGCAGAGCCATTACCGAAAGACCAGATTTGTACGCAGCTGCCATTTGTAATGTTGCGTGCGCCAATGCCATGCGCATGGAAACAGCACCGAACGGACCTGCAAATATTCCTGAGTTTGGTACTGTGAAAGACAGCGTCGAATGTGTGGCTCTGTATGAAATGGACGGTGTAGCACACGTGCAACAAGGAACGAAATACCCGGCAGTAATCTGCATCGGCGGCTGGAACGATCCGAGGGTAATCGCATGGGAACCCGGGAAATTCGCGGCAGCACTTCAAAATTCAACCACGTCAGGCAAGCCGGTTATCATGAAGGTGAACTACGACAATGGTCATTTCACCGAAGACAAATCGGTCACCTTTGCCAATTTTGCCGATCAATTCGCTTTTGCCATGTGGCAATGCGGACATCCTGATTTTCAATTGAAGAAGTAAAAGTTAAAGGCTAAAGGTTAAAGGCTAAAGGCTAATGTAGGGGACTCCGGAAATTTTCTTCTAAATCGTAGCGATAATTTCTTATTTAAATACAATCAAGCACAAAACCCGGGGCTCACTTTAGCCTTTAGCCTTTAGCCTTATTTTTCCGCCAGCAGCTGATCTATCAATTCATTAAATTCCACCTTAAACTCGTCATAGAATTTGCCGGTTGCCGGACCATTAAATCCAGAGTGAACCTTACGAACATTGCCCTTTTTATCAATAAAAATGGTGGTTGGGAACGAAGCTATGCCGTTTAATGCAGGCAACGCCTTGGATGCATTGTCCTTCCCCGACTGACCTGCAAACAGGATTTCGTACTGAATATCCAGACGTGTCTTCAGGCTGGTCAGCGACTTCTTGGCCGACTCAAAATCATTTTTTCGTTCGAAACCGAGTCCGATGATTTCAACTCCACGGCTTTTGTTTTCCTTGTACCAGCTGGCAAGAAAAGCGTTCTCGTCCAGGCAGTTCGGACACCAACTACCCAATATAGTGACAATTACAACTTTTCCCTTGTATTTTGAATCACTGAGAGCCACTTGCTCCCCGTCCAGGTTGGGAAAAGTAAAATCGATGGTTGAGTACCCGTCTTTGAGGTAGGTAACCGTATAGGCATCGGGCAAAGCTGCCTTCAAATTTCGCACACCACTTATTACTGTTGCTTTTCTTGGGGTGATAAACTCACCTGCGAATGTACTGTCAGAAGTAAATTCCCCTACAACCAAATATGGAGATGAACCTCCAAAAGCCGACAGTTGAAACTTCTTGCCCTGAACGGCACCTTCCAGAAAGCGGTAATCGCCTGTGGTTGTCAGGATAGAGCCGGTAAGAAATGACCCCTTCTGGTCAAAATTTCCAATAGTTTTGTCTGCACTTTCTCCAATTCCCATGGCAATGTCCCAGGTTCCGTTCAATGAGACTTCCGGTTTTTCCGAACTCTCTGCAAACCTGGAAGCCTTGCCGTATTTGGCGGTAAATGGCACTCCCCCATCCGACTTATCACTGGCAAGCTTAACGAATCGGCCGGACAACTGGTCATCTCCAATTTTTGCCTTTAAAACTGCATCATACAGATCTATCGGAATAAAGACTGAATCATTTCGGTAAGAAATTGATTTAATTGGAAATTTGTCTGATCCATTTACCAGAAAGACAGTTGTCGTTTCAGGTGTTTGTCCGGTCACCTCGAAAAGAAAAGGGACTTCATGGTCAGTCACGGTAAAAACGCCTCTCCAGGAGCCTTCCTTCAATAGCTCGGGAGATTGTTGACAGGAAGTAAGTGCAACGGCAGCAACAAGGCTTAAAAAAATCTTCGTCCAAATTAATTTGTTCATCACAGGGTATTTTAATCGCAAAAATAGCAATAAGATGGATCATCTCTGTAGGGGAATATTTACAAATATTGTGGCCAAAATCTATCAGGAAAATAAGTCAAGAAAATCTCTATTATGAACGCATGTTCATTATCTTTGTCAAGAATAGCTATCATAAATTGGGATTCTTCCTAGGGATGAAAGTTTAAAAAGGAAGTAGAACATCACATTTATAGACTAATAGATAATTGAAATTACTGAATTAGCAACAATGCCAAGACCTACCATTAATAGAAAAGTTGTAAATCCACCGCAAATGGCTGGATTTAAACCTTTCGGAATGCCTCTCTGCAAATTAAAAATTTTAGAACTACATTTTGACGAGTATGAAAGTATCAATCTGGTCAATTATCAAGATATGTCACAGGATGCGGCTTCTGAAATGATGGGAGTTTCCAGACCAACTTTTACAAGGGTTTACAATAGGGCCCTCAAGAAAATTGCAAAGGCATTTGTCGAGGGTATGGCAATTAGAATTGAAGGAGGAAATGTGCAATTTGAGAAGCAATGGTACAAATGCCAGAAATGCTTCAAACTCATCGATGGAATGGAAAATCACATCAAATGTATTGGTTGCGATAATTATGCAAACAACGAATTAATCAAGATTATATAATCATATTTTAATACAGATAAATGAAAATAGCAGTACCGGTTACAAGCACGAATCAGGTCGATGATCATTTCGGCCATTGTAATTTTTATGATGTATTCAGCGTTTCCCAGAACAAAGAAATTACAGACTCGAAAAGAATTCCTTCTCTCCAGGGATGTGGCTGCAAGTCCAACATTGCCAATATCCTGGCTGCCGATGGTGTAACAGTAATGCTTGCAGGAGGAATAGGGAATGGTGCCATCAATGTTTTAGAGAATGCCGGAATATCCGTAATTAGGGGATGTAGCGGGGATTCAGCCTATCTAGTAAAGCTCTATTTGCTAGGTGCCATTGTGGATAGTGGTGAAAGTTGCCATTCTCATGACAACCAACACGCTCAGGCTTGTGGACACCATGCTTAGAAATATCTATCATTTTTATTATATGGGTTTTAAAGGCATGACCTTGGGTAGAAGGCTATGGGTAATTATCATCATCAAATTGACAATTATCTTTTTTGTACTTAGATTATTTTTCTTTCCGAATTTCTTAAAATCCAACTTTACAACCGATGAACAGCGCAGCAATCACGTAATTGAACAACTCACTAAATAGGAGAATATGGAAAATATCGATTTTTCGCTTGTAGACTGGTCCAGGGCGCAATTCGCACTAACTGCCATGTATCATTGGTTGTTTGTGCCTTTAACCCTTGGGCTATCATTCATCATCGCCTTCATGGAGACCTTGTATGTTAAAACAGGAAATCCTGAATGGAAACGTATTACCAAATTCTGGATGACTCTATTTGGTATTAATTTTGCAATTGGCGTAGCGACCGGAATAATACTGGAATTTGAATTTGGAACCAACTGGTCCAACTATTCCTGGTTTGTTGGCGACATTTTCGGCGCACCACTTGCTATTGAAGGAATAATGGCATTTTTTCTGGAAAGTACTTTTATTGCAGTCATGTATTTTGGATGGAACAAGGTAAGTAAGAAATTTCATCTGCTATCAACCTGGCTGGTAGCTATTGGCTCCAACTTATCGGCTTTGTGGATTCTGGTGGCCAATGGATGGATGCAAAACCCAGCAGGGATGAAATTCAATCCAGACACAGCACGAAATGAAATGGTCAACTTCTGGGAAGTACTTTTCAACCCGGTGGCCATCAATAAATTCCTGCATACCATCTCATCCGGCTATGTACTGGCTTCCATTTTTGTTATTGGCGTTAGTGCGTGGTATCTGTTAAAAAACAGAGAGCATCAACTTGCTAAAAAGAGTATAATTGTCGCCTCTGTTTTTGGATTGCTTACTACTGCATTTGTCGTTCTAACTGGAGATGGATCTGCAAGGAACATGGCTAAATATCAGCCCATGAAATTTGCTGCCATGGAAAACCTGTATGTGGGACAACAAAATGCCCCCCTTGTCGCCATCGGAATACTGAAGGAAGATAGAAAAGAAATACTGCATAAAAAGCAGGATTTTCGCTTTGTGATAGAGATCCCAAATATGCTTTCATACATGGCATTTCTTGATCCAAATGCATATGTGCCCGGAATTAAAGACCTTGTACATGGGAATCCGGAACACAATATTATCTCCTTCCAGGAAAGAAGTGAGAAAGGGAAAATAGCCATCCACGCGCTTGCAAATTACAGAAATGCAAAAAAAGCCGGGAATGATAGTTTAGCAAAACGCTCACTGAACAATTTCGAAGCCAATTACGCCAATTTTGGATATGGATATTATGCAGGCAGGGATGTGCATGAATTGATACCAAGTATCCCAACAACCTTTTATTCATTCAGAATCATGGTTGGCTTGGGTATTCATTTTGGTGCTCTTTTCCTTGTGGTATTGTTTTTGACACTGAAAAATAAAATTGAAAAGAAGCGGTTTATACTTTACACCGCACTTTGGACAATTCCATTGGCATACATCGCTTCTGAGCTGGGATGGGTAGTGGCAGAAGTTGGACGGCAACCATGGGTAATTCAAGATATTTTACCAACAATAGCAGCGGTATCTCAGCTTAAATCAGCTTCTGTTCAAATCACCTTCTGGATGTTCTTTATCCTTTTCACCGGATTGCTGATTGCCGAAATAAAGATCATGTTAACGAGCATAAAAAATGGTCCGTCTGAGGATACGAAGCAACCAGTTAACAAATAACCATAAAAATTCCGAAATCATGTTCGATGCATTATCATTTATTTCCTTACAACAATACTGGTGGATGATTGTCTCACTGTTGGGTGCCATCCTGGTATTTCTGATGTTCGTCCAGGGTGGACAGACACTCATCTACACCATTGGTAAAACAGATGATGAACGCACCCTGCTGATCAATTTGCTTGGCAGAAAGTGGGAATTAACTTTTACAACTCTAGTCACCTTTGGCGGAGCCTTCTTTGCTTCCTTCCCACTATTTTATTCCACAAGTTTTGGAGGAGCTTACTGGGTATGGATGTTGATATTATTCGCTTTTATCATTCAAGCTGTGTCCTACGAATACCGAAGTAAGCTGAATAACTTTCTTGGGAAAAGAACTTACGAAACCTTTTTGCTTCTCAACGGGATCATTGCACCTTTGCTAATTGGTACCGCTGTGGCAACCTTTTTTACCGGATCTCATTTCTCAGTAAATATGAGCAATATAACTCTCCTCACAGGAGATAAAATGCCAATAATCTCTGAATGGAGGGGCCCTGCCCATGGACTGGAAGCTGCCTTCAACCTTCACAATCTTCTCCTTGGATTAACAGTATTGTTTCTTTCACGGGTGCTGGCACTACTCTATTTTATGAACAGGATCAAGCATGTCGCTATGATGGAACGCGTCAAAAAACAACTTCTTCTTAATGCAATTCCATTTGTCGTTTTCTTCCTTTCTTTTGTGATATGGACTTTGCTATCTTCAGGTTATGCCGTAAATCCATTAACAGGTGAAGTATCCATGGAATCCTTCAAATATCTGCATAACCTATTACAAATGCCTGTTGTTGCTATCCTCCTGGTGATGGGAGTTGCCCTGGTATTAATTGGAATCATCAGACCTCTTACCTGTTTTGAAAAATGCAGTACCAAGGGAATCTGGGGCGCCGGCATAGGTACCGTTTTGACGGTTTTTTCCCTCTTTCTCCTGGCTGGTTTTAATCACACAGCTTATTATCCTTCCACATTCGATCTTCAGAGTTCTCTGACTATACAAAATAGTTCATCCAGTCAATATACCCTCACCATCATGAGTTATGTGTCTTTACTGGTTCCCTTTGTAATTGCCTACATTTGGTTTGCATGGCGTGCAATTGACAACAAAAAAATTGACATGGAGGAGCTAAGAAATGAATCACATATTTATTAGTATTTGGTTGTAAAATTTAAAATTTGAAAGTATGATTGCACAAATATTATGGCTGCTAAGCTGGCCTGCACTAATTGCCATTTCCTTTTATGCAGTAAAATGGTCATTGAGAAAATTTGAGCAAAATGAAGAAAATCAAAATTAATAGACGATGAGGTGGAATGCATATGACAAATAGCAACATTTTTCTTGCATTTTTTCTCCTTGTTTCTATTTTGGTTGCTTCCAACCAGGGAAATTGCCAGACTGCACCTGAATTGCAGCAATTGTATTTTATTAGCGATTGCCAGCAGCCATTGAAACTCGAAGAACTGCATCTTAAGCCATACCGCAATATGGAAGCCCGGGACAGTCTATTTTCCGATATTATAAGACAAGAGCCCAAAAATCTATTCCTTTTGGGCGATTTGACCGCTGCTGGATCTAGTTCTAAGAAATGGAATGCTGTTGATTATCTATTGGATATATTGCACGATCGACATACATATATTCATGCTATTCCCGGAAACCATGAATATATGATGAATGCCAGGCATGGTATGAGGAATTACCAAACGAGGTTTCCAGCAGATCTTTTGTATGGCTATTGTGTTACGGTTGATTCTATAGCTATACTGATGTTGAATTCCAATTTCAGTAAACTCGGTTCAGCAGGGATAAAAAAGCAACAGCTGTGGTATAATTCAACCATGGATTCACTGAATTTAGCAGAGGGAATAAAAATGATTTTGGTTTGTACGCACCATTCCCCATTTACCAATAGTAAAATAGTAAAACCATCGGAGTTGGTGATTGAGAAATTCCTTCCGAAATTTTATAAATCGCCAAAGTCTATATTATTCATCAGCGGTCATTCACACAATCTTGAGTTCTTTGGAGACCGTTTTAAAAAACATTTTCTGGTAATTGGTGGTGGAGGTGGATTAAAACAGCCTTTGCGATCATCCGACAAAAAATTGTTCGCCGATCTAATTCAACAGCCAAATAAGCCAACCTATTTTTACCTTGTTGCAGAGCGGAAAGGAAATACACTTCACCTCTATGCCCGCGGGCTTCAGAAGGATTTTCAACGTATGATTACTTTCGAGATTGCCCAAATACAATAAGCTATTTGATTCTCCATTTTAAAATATTGTAGCTAATATTTAGAAGCAGTGAAACATGGCTGTCGTCAGTTTTCCGAAGATATAGATACTTAAATTCTGCGCCTAAACTGATTTTCCTTCCCAATTGATAAGAGTATGTAAATCCGGTGGTGTAATTTGACATGCTCAAAGTGGTTCCGACAACTTTTTCTGATTTCGTTTTTGCTGCGTTTAGCGTATAGATCATATCTGCCAATCCGGTTCCAAAATTAATATTCAAATGGTTAACCACTCTCATGGATAGAGAGAGAAAGATTGGAACTACTTTTAATTTGGAAGTAAGTTTTTCAGCGCCAATATCGGTCTGAATACGTGTGGTAGAATACATAAAATAATATCCTGATTCAATTCCCAGACTTAAACGGTATTCAGGTTGCCAAAGTAATTTTCCACTAAATGATGGACGGTTGTTGACTACATCTTCATCAAGAACATTGGTAAAAGTATTAAAAAAGTGACCCAGACCACCCCCAAATTCCAGCCTTATTGACCTTGATTTCTCCAGTCCCTGAGCATATAATGTATAGGACGAAGAAAAGAGAAGAATAAGCAAAATATGTCGAAAAAGAGGTTTAGTAGTTATGTCGAACATAATGGTAGTATGCTAAAATTGAGGGGTAATTAGTTAACAGTCCATCAAACCTCCGGGTAACATCTGCTCCCCCGAATGTAGTATAAATCTCTGTGAATTTAGGGACATCGAGCGTCCATACCAAACATTTCCGACCCTGTTCGTGCATCTTGACAACCTCTTCTTCCAGAAGTCCCATGGTCCATCTGAAAGCCCATACCTGAGCGTTTAGGGCGTTTACTTTATCTGTCGACAATTCACACAAGGAAGGAATGGTCTGGTAATTTGGAACTGAAATTAAGGCATTATAAACCTCTTCCGAAGGAGTCCCAATTAAGATGTGAAGGCCTCGTCCACCCTTTTGTGCTAAATCCAGGTATTTCCTCTGCAACTTTATGATAATTGGGATCGATTCAGCATCTTTAACATCCATCCACACATATTTAAGTTGCGTATCATTTAAAGTCACTGCAAATGCCTCCTCCAGCGTTGGTATGTCCTCACCGTGAATGAGCTTGACCATTGATCGCAATTGAGCGAAAGTATAATCATGTATTGATCCAAACAGTGGCCCTTTTTGAATTAAGCGCATATTTAAATCATCGTCATGGTATAACACAGGGACCTTGTCCTTTGTTAAAGCCACATCTATTTCAATACCAGTGGATCCAAAGTATCCGGTATATTTTATCATCGAAACACTATTTTCTGAAGCAGGCAGTAGATCTGAAGTTCTGCCTCCAGCCCTGTGAGCTCCGATGATAAAAGGATCAGCTCGTAACCTGGGACTGAATTTTTTAATTAACTCAATGGATAACGAAGTCTCGGGTAAGGATTCCCCATTGCCATATTCTCCTGAGGCAATTATACTGGTATTATCAGTTTTGCCATCAATCAATTTGCTTGCACTCTCTATCGTGAAGCGGACCAGGCCTGTTCTAACATTGAGTGCAAATCTCCAATATCCCTCTAAAATTATCTGAGCGTTTTTACTCCCGGCATCCAGGATAAAATAGCAACCATTTTTATAGCCAAAGAGGGATATTTTATCACCAGTTTGTTTCAGGACAAGTGTGTCACCAAACATATCTGATCCTTGCTTGACCTTATAAATGCCCTCCAAGGCGTATTTTGCAGAATCGGACAATTCAACACTATTCAACAATCCTGATTGACCTGCAAAAACCGGAATTGGCAAAGAAAAGTCAACTTGCTTTTCGCACGACAAGAGCAAGATGAAAATGGATGTCAGCAACGACTGACAAAGGAAATTTTTAAAATTAAGCCTCATAAAACTAGTCCCAAATACATTTGTGGAATATAATAGCGTTTGTTAAAGGCTGAAAAAGCAGGCCAGGCCGGGAAGTAGAATTTCTGAAAATTATTCACCAATCCCAGAATCATTACATGGTTGCGCCAAAGTCTTTGTTCCATGTAGATTGAAATAGTCTGTCCTGATTTAAAGTTTTTAAAATCTGATGTTTCTGCACTCCCGGAGGATAATGTGAGTGATTGAATCGTACTTCGTTCAGCAGAAAGCGTAAATGCTAATTCGTCTGTTCTATAGCCTATAGAAACAACAGGATACATCATCCAACCACTGGCCCTATTATTAAATCCTGAAATATCCATCCTCCCAAACAGCAAACCGGCATCTATACCGGCGGCGGCAGAGAATTTACCAATTTCAACATTCCAACGGGGTCCAAAGCGGAATTGATTGGCGATATAAATGGATTGAAAGCTACTTTCCAGCGTAAAACCGCCAGGAAACCCAATTTTGTTACTTAGCTGGATCAGAGGAGCATCAACGGTTGTTTCAACCCAGTCCTCCGGCAAGCGAACATATGAAATGGAAACAGAAGTCTTTGTCTCCATTGTTCTAAATACATGAGGCAAAATGAAGGCATTCTTCTTAATACCCTCCAGGGGCACAAAATTTCCGGCTTCAACAGGTAAGCCAATCTCAAGAAATGCAATACAGAAGATAAATAACTTAATCGTGTTACTGAAATTCATCATATGAAGTCTGGTCTATGAGTGACCTCCAACAATGATACGCATTATCTTCAGATTCAGAACTATAAAACGCCATGCCTGCCATAACAAATTGCCCCGCCAAAACCGGGTTCCTCGTGTTGGTATCGGGGGATAAGATTCATCGTAATATCCGCGAACTATATTTTTAGCCATGATCAATTTTTTATTTAATTTAAATAGAAGTTGGTCATTCAGGAATTAGCCACCAGAATGGATACCCTTTTGCTTTATGAATAAACATGTAATGTAAAAACAGTTTGATCCAGTGACCTGCGAGGCCGGCCTCACCTATGGTATAATTTAAATCCCGACCCCAATCCGGATATTTCTCCCAGTCTGGAACAATAGGAAAAACAGTCATGGTAGCAGCATTGCCCTTTAAAAGACTGAACCCGGATGAGACCACGCATGCTGCGCCCATTTTACCCATTGAGGCCCTGTGTTTAAATCCCGTACTCCCGTTAAGAACCTGATCGATGATATTTAATGCGACAATTTTGCCGATGACACCCGATGGCATACCGGTTCGTGGCGGAGCTGGAGTGATGAGCGTACCATTTGGACTCTTCATTGGTTTTGATATCTGATGCGGCGGGGCAAATGCAATGCCTGTTGCAAAAATGTTTTTGAACGCAGGACTTTGGTAAATGGATGGCCAGTCTTCAACAGACCAGTCTTCAAAGGCTTTTCCGGAATAATCGGCATCCACTTTCATCAATCCGTTTGCTACAAACAGCTGTGTGGAGATATCTTCGCCAGCTTTATTAAATGCCTTCATTCCGACACCTGCAAAGGCAGGAATCAACATGGCAAAATCAAACGGTATAGTGTGCATTTGACCATCCAGCGTTTCATAATGAGCTATTCCCTTTTCAACTTTCATTACGCCTGCACGCTTAATCCACTTAATTCCATACTCTGCGAAGATTGATTCACTGAACACCTTGGTGGGCGTTATATAACCCCCTCTTTTGATGAAGGCACCACCCATTCCAAAATCACCAAGTTCATACTCATTGGAAATCCATGTTATATCTGCCATGTGCAACAATCCGCGTGATTTGATCTCATAGGCCACATTCAGGGCATATTCAAATGCCGCACCCTGGCAAGTTGCCGCCGGGTGCCCGGTACCGATCAGGAATTGGATTTTCTCCCCCTGTTGCATTCGTTGAATGCAAGTTTGCAACTCCTTCCAGGTAGACACAGCATGATCGCACGAGCAGACAGAATGGGTAAATTTGCCCGGGCCCAGACCTTCAGTAGCCTCGAAGTTGAGCTTGGGTCCAGTGGCATTGACAAGGTAATCATAGTCAATTGAAGCTGTTTCACCTTTATGATCTTCACCGGTATATTCAATAGTCACATATGGTCTGTCCGAAGTTGATCCACCTTCAGGAAAGATGGTGGTAGCTTTGGCCTGATGAAAGTCAATTTTCCATCGATCATAAACGGGTTTTAACTTAAACCTCACCTGATCAATCGTCATCTTGCCGACTCCAACCCAGATATTGGAGGGGATCCATTGGTAGTAGGCACCGGGACTGACAACCACAACCTCATGTTTGCGTCCAAGCTTCTTTTTCAAAAAGGCTGCTGCCGTATGCCCTGATATTCCTGCACCTAAAACAACGATTTTTGCCATTTGGAATATTTATGTGTGGATATAATCTTTTTCTGAACTGTTTCCTGAGATTTTACAAAAAGGATGAGTGTGAATCACAATTCTTAAAAAACCAATGTTCTGACTGAAACTATAAATGTAACAAATTTGATATCATTCCACTAATAAAACTGTTGGCAATTTACTTTTAGTTCTTTATCAGGTAAACCTTGAATATTCCATTATTGGCAGAACTTTGACTGCCATCATTGGACCAGAATATTTCAGATTCTGAGCTGTTGATTCCACCGAAAATATAGCCTATAAGCGTCGTTCCTTTTTTGATTTCATCCAGGTTAATCACTTCATTGGGAAATTCGGGCAAATTCTCCAAAGGGATAAATTCTGAACTTGCTCCTAAAAATGCAGGCATTTCTATCGGCAATTTATATTCGGTCATTTTACCATTTCTGTCTCTTGTTACCCTGGCAATGGTTTTTACAAAAGGGACATTGTCATTTTGGATCCTGATGCCGGCACTATCTGCATATTGTGAGATACCCCCGAAGAACAGGTTGTGCATCTCTTTTGAATCATCACTGTACAACGGAATGTGTGCACAGTGATATTGGTTGTAGTATTGAGAGAAATCGTTGTTTACACGGTATCCGGAACTGTCAATATTCACACAATTCAGAAATGGCAAGTCTGCTCCAACTTGAAAAACACCTGAAAATGCGGTCAGCCCTTCCTGCCCATCCGGCAATATTTGAGGAATGACATTGTAATCACGCCGATGCAAATTGGTCGTGTCTGTAATAACTGGCAGATGTGAAATACCGATTTCTGATCCATTGTCTATCAGCCTGAATTTGCGTATTGAATTGGTATAAGTCTGGACGTAGGAAGGATGTCCCATTGGATTGTACCGACCATCAAAACGCTGTCCACCTGTTAGGTAATAAGTGTGGTATATTTTGTTTAGATAACCTCCTGTGACAGCAAATTGTTCGTCATTGATTTGTCTGAACCATGCATTCAAAGAGTCTCCTTTAACAATAGCTTTTATTACATCAGGAACCTTGATTGCAGTAAGATTGGGATAAGTAATATGGTCGTCCGCCGTCTTACTGTATCCGTATCCTCCAATGACATAGAGATTATCGCCTTCCTGATAAAACTCCATATTTGTCGAACTTAGTTGCTCCTGAATGGATGCAGGCAATGAAGTTAAAGAGGCAGACCATGTTAGTTTTGCTTCCGGATCAACTACTGAAAGCAGGATATTTTGCCCTTCTGCATCAAAGGTTGCCCATGGCTGCCGACGGTGAAGGCCATCAACACGACCGCCGATGATCAGCCATTTTCTATCATGCTGCCCATAAGCAAATGATTGCAGTCCGCGCAATCCATTGATTTGAAATGGCTCAATGACAATTTGAAATGGAGTTGTTTGCTTGTGGTTTGCACAGCCAATTATAAATAGTAGCGCGAATATAATACCTATCTTCATGTTCTGATATTTTGGGAAGCCACAGAATTTAAGTAATAAAGATAATAGCAATTGGCGAAAAATTAAAGGGCTTGTATTTTCGTTATAGCTTCTTATTCGATTATTTCCAAAATCACTCCTGACCTGTTTCACTGCAATTTATTGCAATAGACCTTTTAAAGCAGCTATTCCAGGTCAGGGTGTGGTCATTTACCTGTCACACAAGGGGATATAATCTATGTGACTTTTTTTTGTTCAGAATTATGGATAAACGACTCCTTTAATTTTCAGGTTCCAGATGAAGGCTTTCAAGTGGGCATTGGAACCTGCCATTATATTGGTATAGACAGTTTTAACGGAGATATTCTCTACTGACAACAACTCTTTTTGAAGGTCACTGATATCGGTCTGCTCAATCAGTACGCTGGCTTTTAGCGCATCGATTTCCGATACGTCACCCAGGGCAATCAACTGTTTGTAAAGGGCAATGAGGCTTGTGTTCACATAAACACCCGGATCGTTGTTGCTGTTGTCGGTGACATTGAATCCGGTGATTAGCCTTAAAACGGCAGAAGTGTGCGCGTTTTCACTTTTGCTGACATTCAGGAAAACAGGCAATTTATACTTCGCATAAAAGTAAGTATAAACATCTCGTGCCATTTTTTCCTCTTCACGCATAAACAACAAACCAGCCGTTTCAACTGCATTGACCGTTCCTGTCACCACACAAGGAAAAACTGTAACATCAGGTATTGTACCTGTTAAGATACAGGCAGCCGGCACAGTTGCAGCCGTTACTGGTACTGTACCACTTTTCAAATCCGCAGACAACACCTCAGTACCTGCTGTCTCTACTGCTCCTGTAAAACTATCTGAACATGAGCTGGCCAATACAAATACTCCCAAAATGGCTATTGATGATAAAAAAATCTTTGTTTTCATGATATTTTTTTTGATTGTGAATTTTTTGAAGATTGAATTGATTTTAAACAAGGCACAGCTATCGCATTCATAGTTTAAAATCTTTTTTTAAACTACTGAATATTAATACTATAATAAATGCCCTTTTGAAGTAATTCGTGCGGTACACGCACAAAAGTGGAAGTAAAAACTATTTGTTTGAACGGGCTTCGAAAGTGTCGCAAACCCCATTTTTATTGGCATCAACGAAGTTTCTGCCTTTTCCCTGACCTCTACCTTGTCCCTGGCCTTTGCCATTACAGGTCCCATTTCCTTTGTTTGCCGCAGTACCGCCGGCGCGGTTGCCTGAATTATCGCAAATTCCATCGTTGTTCGCATCAACAAATGCACTCCCTTTGCCTGTTGCGTTGCATTTGCCATTTCCATTTCCCTGGCCCTGGCCTGAAATCGGTTCTTGTGCACTTGCAAACGAAATTATTGCGATAATGGCCAATCCTGTTAAATAAAGTTTTGTTTTCATGACCTTAAAATTTAAATTATTTATTGAAGTCAATTACTGAACCGTCTTCCTCCCTGCCAACCTTTTTGTCCCCCCTTGCCTGAGGATCCCATCGGTGAATCATTGCTAAACATCTCACTGAAGATCTGTTCCAGCTTTCTTTGTTGTTCCGGATCGCAAATGCTTTTAATACCCAGGTAGTACCTGTAGGATATCTTCTTTAAGTCGCTGTGCAACCGACCTATTGAATCGGAAAGCACATTTAATCTGGAAGTATCACTTTGAATGGCAGCCATTTCGGCAAGCATCTCCTTCCGTTGGTTTGCTAATTCGAGCGTAATATTCCTTGCTTTTGGCCTGAAAGCAGGATTTATTGCTTTGAATTTCTCCATCTGATCGCTGTTCAGGTTTAACTGATCCCGAAAATAGCGGCCGCTAAATTTTTCTGAATCTGCTTCTGCCTGTTTTGTATCAACACTTGTTACAACTACTGCTTTGTCTGACTGAAACTTGTGGTACATTACTGTTAGAATTGTTGAAATATTCATGACTGCCAGTACCACAATCGCCCAAACCAATATCGAATTTCTATTTTCTGCTTTCATCTTATTTGAACTAAAGTTGAGAAAATAAATCTACCGACTCAAGGGCTGCATCATTCATGTAAGAAAGCTCAACCGGTATTCTCTGGTGTGATTCTGTGGACAGGTACGTACTGCCCAGAAAAACTCCTAAAAAGATGGCTGCTGCCAGCGATACACTTATCAGGATAGGTTTTAAAACTTTCTGATAAGCAGGAATATGCTGGAAACTCGCGCTTTGATTTTCCATTTCTTCGATACCGGCCATAATCCGGGTGACAAGAAACGGGTTGGATTGAACTTTCATCTCAGCATCCATAACATTGTTGGCAAGTGTAAGCAATTGGAAGCTCTCCGAACAAGCAGAACATTTTTTCAGATGTTCTGCTACCTGAATTCCGGTTCCTTGAGGCAGTGTGCCTTCAAGGTACGCATCGAATTCATTTTGGCAAAGTTGACAGTTCATAATAATTGACTTTAAAGGTTAGAAACAAAACTTATGTTTTTCCTACGGTTATTTTTTCTTTTTTTTATAGAAGGAGGATAATTTTTCCCGAAGATTGGCTTTTGCCCGCTGAATAAGGGCTTCGACAGCTCCTTCTGTGGTCTCCATGATTTCGGCAATCTCCTTTTGTGACAAATCATCGTACTTGCTGAGTACAATGGCAATGCGCTGCTTTTCAGGCAAGCTGTTCAGGGCTCTTTCTACCCATTCCTTTTGTTCGGTGTTGATTAGCAAAGCTTCAGGATTTTCAGCCTCAGAGGCCGGGAAGGAATATTCTATGTTTTTTTCGCTTCCGAACACATTTTCGAACCTTTGCAAAAAACTACTTTTCGATGATTTTCGAATTTTGTTCAGGCATGCATTTACCGAAATGCGATATATCCAGGTCGAAAAGGAGGAGTCACCTTTGTAACCTGTCAGGGTTTGGTAAGTTTGGATAAAAATATCCTGGGTAAGATCATCGGCATCATCCTTGTTGTGCAAAAACCCCATGCAAGTACGAAATACATTGGGTTGATACCGCTCAACCAGCAGACGATACAAATTTCGGTCACCTCCATTTATTCTATCAATAATTTCGGCATCAGTCATTTGTAATATAGATCACTGAATTTATCCTTTTTTGCTTATTTCAGTCAATCCATTCTGATTGACTATCACTATATCCTTTTCATTTAATTGAATCAGCCCATCCTTCTCGAAGTTTTTCAACAGTTTCACACAACTCTCTGTCGAGATGCCGGCAAAATCGGCAAGGTCTTTGCGTGAAAGCAATTGGAATATTTCCGGAATCCTGGTTTGAAGTGAAGCGATATACAACAGGGTATCTGCAATCCGACCATTCATCTGCCTGTATAGAATATGACGCAAAGATTCCAGCAGATTCCCATTTTGCTCACAATATCGCTTGATCAGATTGAAGCCAAAGGCCCCATTCTGTTGGACCACCTTTACAATAGCATCTTTTTCAACCAAAAAAACCTGACAATCTGTGATGGCAACAGAAGAATAATTAAAAGTATTTTTAGTAAAGACTGCTGAAAGTCCAACAAATTCGCCTGGCTGAATGATCCTGAGATTGAAATTTTTAGATCCTTCTCCTTCTATGTATTGCTTGGCTAACCCGCTAATGACAAAGAGTGAATAAGATGCGAAAGCTCCCTGCTTCGAAAGATGGTCTCCTTTCCGAAACAATACCTGTGTTTTGCTGGCTCTTACAAGCTCTGCTTCTTCCATTGAAAGCATCTGAAAGCACGGAGCCTGAATGTCACAAATAAATTCGTTATCAGTTTCGAGTATCGTCTTCATTCACTAATATTCTGAATTAAATACAAAGTTAATCCAAACAAATTAAGAAGTTCCACAAGTTCCTTTGTAAGCACTTAATTCTAAAGAATTTCTAAAATTATGGAACAACCATTCACTTCAACCCTCTAAATCTAATCCAAATCAATTAAAAAGTTGTGCTAGTTCAACTGTGAGGTTGTTGCGCGACAAAAGGGAAACCGTAAAGCATGATTTTTACCATTTAACTTTGTACCATAGAATTAAAAACAAAAAAGCCATGCTGTACACCAATTTAAAACACATCGAAAGCGCCGTTGAGCATGCAAAAATTATTAATGGAAACGAATACGTAGTGGTTGTATGCGGACGTATGGGGCCAATGTGTATTCCCGTTTATGGTATTGCAGAAGAACTAGAAGAAGAATACAAACATGTCAAGTTCTTTGATCTTGAATTTGATAATCCCGAATCGCATGTTATACGCAATTTGCCTGAAGTTCGTGGTTTCATGGAAATTCCATTTACCATTTATTACCATCACGGGAAAGTAGTAAAAGCGACTTCAGGTATTCAAACAAAAGCCCAAATAACTGCCATATTAAACGAAATGTTTACTTCGATTGTTCATGCTTAACCACCTCAGTCCAAACAAATTTTAAAAAATTGAAATTATGCAGATAGTTGCTTTTATTGGAGTTGCAGTCCTTGCTTTCATTGCGTACCTGTATTGGTCGTTCAAAAAAATGAAGAACACGCCAATGGTGGAAGATCACAAAAAGATTAAACAATTGACAGATCAGAACTTCAACCAACAGATCAAAAAGGGGGTGATGCTGGTCGATTTTTGGGCTTCATGGTGTGCGCCTTGCAAGATGATGGCTCCTGTTTTAAATGAAGTATCTGATGCATTAACCGATCATAAAAGTATCGGAAAGGTCAATGTTGAAATTGCCAGGGTTATCTCGTCCAAATACAACATCAGAAGCATACCAACCATGATCCTGTTTAAGGATGGCAAAGAGATTAACCGGTTTGTTGGCATCAAGTCGAAAGAATTCTTAATCAAAGAAATCAACGCCGTTTAATAATCCCTTTCATTGATAAAAAAATTTGAAAATGAAGCATGTTTTAATTTTAGGTGGTGGTTTTGCAGGAATTCAAACTGCCATTGAACTTCAGAAAAGCAAAAAATTTAATGTCACATTAGTTTCAGATCGTGATTATCTGTACATCTACCCTATCTCCATTTGGGTACCAGTCCGGCATGCTGAATTTGACGATGTAAAGGTTCCTCTGGAAAAAATCCGCAAAGCATACCCATTTAACTTGATTATTGATAAAGTCAAAGAAATTCATGCCAAAGAGCATACGGTAATTTGTGAAAATCAGAACTTGAAATATGACTATCTGGTAGTTGCTTTTGGAGCCGACAAAATGAAACATAAAGGGATCGAAAATACCCTTTCTATTTGTGGAAAACCTGAGGTATCATTAGCAATACGTGAAAAAATCGATTCTCTTATTGAAAAGGGAAGTGGAAAAATTGCCATTGGGTTTGGAGGTAATCCAAAAGATAAATCGGCGGTAAGAGGTGGCCCAGGGTTTGAATTAATGTTCAATATCCATAATCTTCTTAAGAAAAAGGGAATAAGAGACCATTTCGATCTGACATTTTTTGCGCCGATGGATGAACCCGGTGCCAGGATGGGGAAAAGCTCGCTATTACTACTAAACAAGATGTTTGACAACTATAAGATTCAAAAGCGATTTGGAAAAAAGATTGTTGAATTTCAACCTTCTACTGTAGTTTTTGAAGAAGGGTCACAATTGGACGCGGATCTGATCGTGTTTATTCCTGCCTCCTCTGGTCACAGTGTACTACAAAATAGCGACTTGACTTTATCTGAAGCCGGATTTATCAAAATAGACAATTATTGTCAGGTTGAAGGTTTCCATGATGTTTATGCAATTGGCGACATTGCTGCTATCCAAGGACCCGAATGGATCGCAAAGCAAGGACACATTGCTGAATTAATGGGTAGAAATGCAGCATTCAATATTCTGGTATCAGAATTTGGCATTGGGTTAAAGGAAGGATATCAAGATGAATTGAATATCATGTGCGTCATGGACACTGGGGATGGAGCCGCTTTTGTGTTTAGAAACGAAAGAAGAGCCTTTGTCATCCCAATGCCTGTGTTTGGTCACTGGATGAAAAAAGGCTGGGGTGTTTACTCAAAATGGACCAAGCTTGGCAAATTTCCACGTATTCCAGGATTATAAAAATCCGAAACAAACGACCATTTAATTAACTTACAAATTATGAGAAATGTATTAAAGATTTTGGTGAGCATCCGATTTTACATCCTGATGGTATTGGGAATCTCGCTTTATCTGGGAATAAGCCAGCTTCATATTTCACTTTGGTATGTACTTTTGGCGGGAGTAATTCTTGGCGTTATTTTCGGAAAAGTATTTTGCAGATGGGTTTGTCCAATGGGTTTAATCATGGAGATTATGATGGGAATGAGTCCGGAAGGCAAAATCAGACAAATGTACCAATACCATAAGGTTGGATGCCCTATAGCCTGGATTTCCGGTTACCTGAATAAGTTCTCTTTTTTTCAAATTAGGTTGAATCAGGATACTTGTATAACTTGCGGAAAATGTGACAAGCAATGCTATATTGTTGCCATGGAACCACAGAAATACAGTCTTTATAAACCAGGATTGGATGAGCCAGGCAGTAGTTATACTTGCTCCAAATGTTTACAATGCGTTGCCTCTTGTCCGAATGGCAGTTTAAAATATAAAACAATTTATACCCCGATACGATGAATAATTTTGACAATGCTGCCAGTACATGGGATGAAAATCCAATGCACCTGGAAAGATCTCAAGCAATAGCGAAAAAAATGCAGGATTTGCTTTCACTAAGAAAAGATATGAATGCGCTGGAATATGGAGCCGGAACTGGTATTCTCAGTTTTCTTCTAAGTGAAAAACTGGGTCATATCACAATGATGGACAGTTCTTCCGGAATGGTAAAAGTAATGGAGGAAAAAGTTCAAAATAGAAATGCAACGAATCTCTTGCCAGTTTGCTTTAATCTTGAACTGGAGAGTTCAGAACAAGAGTACCAACTCATTTTTAATCAGATGGTGCTGCACCATATCAAAAATGTCAAATCCATCTTTGAAAAATTCAATCAAATGCTTTCACCGGATGGGATTTTAGCAATTGCTGATCTATATCTTGAAGATGGGTCTTTTCATGGGGATGGATTTGATGGTCACATGGGATTTGATCCTGGAAAACTCGAAGCAATGCTTCTAGCAGCAGGTTTCAAAAATATTAACCATGAGCAGTGTTATTCGGTCAAAAGAAAACTGGATGATGGGACAGTTAAATCATTTCCTATTTTCTTACTAACAGCTTCAAAATAACGTTTATGACAGTTCACATGATATGAGCAATTCGTATGACAAGGATTCTTTAGAAGTCATGGCTTTTGCAGAAGAAGCATATGTTCGTGGATCTAACCGTTTGGAAGAGATAAAAAATTATGCCCAAAGAGCAGGTATAAAGCGAATCGGCATTGCGCATTGCGTTTCTATGCCAAAAGAAGCATCTGCTGTTGGAAAATTTTTATCAGATAACTTCGAAGTATATAGTATCGATTGCAAGTGCGGGCGCATCCTGAAAAAGGATCTATTGGGTGGAGATGCGACTAGTGTAATGTGTAATCCGTTGGGACAGGCAGAATATTTAAAGGAGAACAAAACAGAACTAAATATCTCAATGGGCCTATGTGTTGGACATGATATGATTTTCACTCAGAAATCAAATGTTGCTGTCACAACGTTGGTAGTTAAGGAGAGGGTCAGTAATCACAATACGATGGAAAGCATTCGTTCACAGATTAATACAATTTAAACATATTCAACAAGACTCGTCGATTTATTGACCTTATTTCTCATTAGAACTTCTTAAAACCAAATGTTTATCATTACATAATTTCAATATTAAAATACATCGATCAATTAAAAATTATGAAAACAAAAATTTTATTCATTCTGTTTTTTGCGTTTTCAACTTTCGGTTATGTTTCCGGTATGATCACATCCTCAGCGGGAAGTGATCCCTGGACTCCGCAACAATTGCTGGCTCCGGCCGACCTGGCCAAAGTTCTTAATAATCCCAAAGCTCCGCAACCAATAATTTTCAGTATCGGCATGCAGGCTGTTATCAAAGGATCTATAGATATTGGCCCGGTCATGATGTCGGAGAACCTGAATACATTAAAACAAAAGCTCAATAAATTGCCAAAGAATGCACAGGTTGTGGTCTACTGCGGTTGTTGTCCATTTTCAAGATGCCCGAATGTCCGGCCTGCCATGCAGATGCTGAAAGATATGCAGTTCACAAATTATAAATTACTGAATCTTCCTGATAATATTAAGGTAGACTGGATTGACAAGAATTATCCCATTAGTGAATAATTGCCAATAATAATCCAATGAAAAACCTATTTTTTTCTGTCGCCCTGATTTTATTTTTTGGCAATTTTTCAACAGTATTGGCTCAGCCAACAGGACTTGAAATTGGGCAGAAATCCCCGGAGATAAAGCTTCCTAACTTGAAAGGAGATACAATAGCTTTGTCTTCGCTTAAAGGCAAATTGGTGCTGATTGACTTTTGGGGGACCTGGTGTGCGCCCTGCGTAGAAGAACAAAAGGACTTGGCTGCATTGTACAGCAAATACAAACAAACAACTTTCAATGCGGGGAAAGGTTTTGAAATATATGGGGTTTCTCTGGATGCAAAAAAGTCCAATTGGGAGACATACATTTCCGCAAACAAAATCAACTGGATCCAGGTAAGTGATCTGAAATTCTGGAGGTCTCCGGTAACAAAGACTTACAACATTCAGGCGTTACCATTCAATGTTTTGATTGATGGGAATGGGATCATTTTAGCAAAAAACTTACATGGCATAGACCTGGAAAAGGGAATTGCCAGATTGGCACGAAAATAATCATTTAATAAAAAAAGAAGATGAAAAAGAACATGGGGACTATTGACAAAGTAATCAGGATACTGGTTGCAGTCACAATTGCAATTTTATTTTTCGCACATGTAATAACCGGCACATTGGCTATTATTCTAGTAGCTTTGGCAGTTATATTTGTACTAACAAGTTTAATCAGCTTTTGTCCGCTTTATTTACCATTTGGTTTAAATACAGGTAAGAAAGGGAAATGAATCTTTGTTAAAGTGTAAATGAACATTGCAGTTATTCATTTAGTCTAAAATCTTTGGAAGAATATTTTAAAAAATACAGAGAGGCTATTGTCGGAATAGACCAGACTTTTCATTCACCTTATGGCGAAAAGAGGATTGTTTATGCTGATTGGATTGCCAGTGGCCGTCTGTATCGACCGATAGAGGAGAAAATCACCAATCAGTTTGGCCCCTTTGTAGGAAATACCCATACCGAGGCCAGTGAGACAGGTACCTTTATGACCAAGGCATACCATCTGGCACAAAAAAAAATAAAGGAGCACGTCAATTCAGGTCCAAATGATGTGATTATTACCGCTGGTTCAGGGATGACAACGGTGATTAACAAATTTCAGCGAATTCTTGGATTCAGGGCCATGCACAAAATCGACAAGCTGAATATTCTTGCCAAAGAAGATCGTCCGGTCGTATTTATTACACATATGGAGCATCACTCCAACCACACTTCCTGGCTGGAAACTATTGCCGATATCGTACAACTTAGCCCGGATAAAGATCTCCTGGTAGACCCAGAACAATTAAAGATAGAGATAGTCAAATACGCTGACCGGAAGATGAAAATTGGCTCTTTTACAGCCTGTTCGAATGTTACCGGAATTACAACTCCTTATCATGAGATGGCGAAGATTATGCATGAAAACGGAGGATTGTGCTTTGTAGATTTCGCAGCCTCGGCACCTTACGCAGAGATTAATATGCATCCGCAAGATCCTATGCAGGCTTTGGATGCAATATTTTTTTCACCTCATAAATTTCTTGGAGGACCAGGAAGCTCCGGTGTGCTTGTGTTTAATTCATCTATTTATAAAAGTTCAGTTCCCGATAATCCGGGGGGTGGAACTGTTGACTGGACCAACCCATGGGGGGAATTCAAATATGTTGATGACATTGAAGCACGTGAGGATGGCGGAACACCCGGCTTTTTACAAACCATCAGAACCGCACTCTGCATTGAACTGAAAAATAGCATGGGTCTGGAAAATATCGAAAGACGTGAAAAAGAGCTGGTGAAAATCGCATTTGATAAACTGGTAAAAATCGAAGATCTTCATATTTTGGCTGATAATGTGACCGATAGAATGGGAATCATCTCTTTCTACATTGACCATGTGCATTTCAATCTTGCAGTAAAATTACTCAACGACAAATTTGGAATTCAGTTGCGTGGCGGATGCGCCTGCGCCGGAACCTACGGCCATTTTCTATTGGATGTAAGTCACGATCAGTCGGACCAAATTACTCAACGGATTAATTTTGGCGATCTTTCTCAAAAACCGGGATGGATAAGACTTTCTCTCCATCCAACAATGACTGATGATGAACTCTATTTTATAACTGATGCCATCCGGCAGGTCCAGAAGAATCATTCGGTATGGGGAAAAGATTATTCCTACAACAACAAGACCAATGAGTTCCGACATGTCAATGAACCTTTAGATAAAACAGAACTAATAAATAGTTGGTTTAATCTGTAAGCAGAAAATATTAGTGATATCAATACGATTTAGGTGATATTATAGCGATTTATTATTTTTGTTGTTTATCTTTGACACATAAATTCAAAGACAAATCATGGAAAATAGCTGCAGTGCCAATCCGAAACCAAAAACAACAAAGGAATTCTTTTCTTCATGGTATTTTTGGAAACCATTCTTAGCAATATCTATAGGCGCTTTAGCCGGATTCCTGTATTATTTCTATATTGGCTGTTCCTCTGGGACATGCGCCATAACAAGTAACCCATACAAAAGTACCCTGATGGGAGCATTTATCGGTTGGTTCTCAGTTAGCAGTCCATGTAGCAGAGGAAAATGTTAGTTAAATCAGTTCAATCATCCTATATTACTTATATGAAAAAATTCATTCTTTCAATTTCAGTGGCACTGCTCATGCTATTGAGTAACTGTCATGCAGGGAATCCCGTTAAAACCAGTGCCACCAGCAGTCCTGGATCAGTAATTCCTCTAACTAATGTAGTTTTTAAGCAGAAAGTCTTCAATTATGACGTCAATAAAACCTGGAAATTCGAAGGCAACCTACCGGTAATCATCGACTTTTACGCAACCTGGTGCGGACCTTGCCGGCAGTTATCTCCCGTTATTGAAGAGTTGGCAAAGAAATACGATGGAAAAATCATCGTTTACAAAGTCGATACTGACCAGGAATCTCAGCTGGCACAAAGTATGGGGATACAAAATCTGCCAACATTGCTTTTCATTCCTGTAAAAGGACAGCCACAATCTTCAGTCGGATTAGTACCCAAAGAAACAGTGGAGAAAGCTATTCGGGAAGTATTGTTGGTGAAATAAAAGAGGAGTAAAACAATTTGGGCTCTAAAATTAAAATACCCACTGATATTCAGCGGGTATTTCTGTTTATGTGCCCAGAACAAG